>JBGTHH010000985.1:0-3391 GCA_041746275.1 Pirellulaceae bacterium
ACCGCGGTCGACTTCCCGAGTCCATCGAAACCGATCCCGTACGCTTGCGGCAAGTTCTCGTAAATTTAGTTGGTAACGCGATCAAGTTCACACAATCGGGCAGTGTGAGGATCGTCGTTCAGTTGCTTTCCGCAGAGGCGAAAGTGCGATTCGACATCGTCGACACCGGGATCGGCATCTCCACCGCACACCAAGCGAAGCTGTTTCAGCCGTTCAGCCAAGCGGATAGTTCGGTGACACGGCAATTCGGTGGCAGCGGACTCGGACTCTCCATCAGTTCGAGACTGGTGGAAATGCTCGGCGGTGAGATCGAGGTGCGGAGCCATCTAGGCGAAGGGAGCACGTTTTCGATCACGGTGGCCACGGGCAATATGACTCGAGTGCCGCTGGTGACACCACGTCAGCAGATCGCACTGCCGGTTCCTAAGGATACCCCGGTAACGCGGCTAGATTGTCACGTGCTGGTCGTCGACGATCGTCGCGACGTGCGGTATCTAGCTCAGCACTTTCTCGAAGAAGCGGGAGCCACCGTCGAAACCGCCAACGACGGACTGGAAGCCTTGGAAAAAGTCGATGCCGCGACAACACCCATCGACGTGCTCCTGTTGGACATGCAAATGCCGAAGCTGGACGGCTATCAATGTGCGGTCCAGTTGCGTAAGCGTGGCTTCGACAAGCCCATCATCGCGCTGACGGCAAACGCCATGAAGGGCGACCGCGATAAATGTCTGAATGCGGGATGCGATGACTACGTCGCTAAACCGATTGACGGTCGGCAACTTGTCGCCATGGTGGCTCGGTTTGTCCAACGCGGCGAGAGTGTCCCACGGCCGCCCCACGGCGCGCCAAAACTGTTGATCGTCGATGACAGCGAACAGGTTTGTCAAATGATGACGTTGCTGTTGAACTCGCCGAGTCGGCAAATCCAGACGGCTCACACAGGCCAGGACGCGCTGGCAGTGGCCAGCGAGTTGCGACCGGACATCGTGCTACTCGATTTGTCATTGCCGGATATCAGCGGTCATGACGTCGCGCGACAATTGAGGGAAATGGAACCGGACTGTGTGCTGATCGCGATTACTGGACATGCCACGCCTGAAGATCGCGACCAAGCCTATGCGAACGGTTTCGATCACTATCTGGTGAAACCCGTTGATATTGCTCTACTGGAACAACTGGTGACGCGATACCCCTAATGTCGCCACCAAGAAATGGAAATGAAATGGACGAAGCGAACGAGACTGGAGCCGAAATGCCGGACACGCTGCTGCAAACGGCCGCGCATGACTTGCGTCAACACTTCCACGTCTTCGAGGTAGGTCTGCATTTGCTCGATCGCCCCGATGTAACGGATGCGCAACGTAATGAGACAATTCAGCTATTGAAGAAAGAGAGCAAGCAGGCTAAAGCAACGCTCGCGGCCCTGCTGGAAGCGGCGGGAATCACCTCGTTTCGTCCGTAGTCGGGGGCAAGCAGTGTGCAAACCGGAGCACTGTGATCGATAGCACTCACTTATGCTCTAAGTAGCCGATGACCGTGAGGATCAGAAACGCCAACAATACGGTCGTAACAGCGACTTGGTAAAGCCCCGATCCGCACGCGACACCGATTGCGGCTACGACCCAAATGCTGGCGGCGGTGGTGACGCCTTGCACGGATCCACGAGCTTCAATAATCGTGCCAGCGCCGAGAAATCCGATACCTCCGATGATGCCAGCCAAAGTTCGAGTTGGATCAATGCGCGACGTGGAGGCTTCGGTTTCAAACTGCGCATCGAACTGGATGGACGCCAACATGAACGCGGCTGATCCCAAAGCGACCATCATGTGCGTTCGCAAACCAGCGGGCTTGCCTAGCCGCTCGCGGTCCCAGCCCAGCACGGCCCCGGCCACGACCGCCAAACCCAGCCGAAATACGGTCTCCAGCCAACCGAAGGCGTCAAACACCAGTCCGAGTTCACCGAAATCTTGCATGAGGGGGACACTTCGCAAGCCTCATGCCATCCGACGGAGGATCTTCGATCAAGGCCTGTCGGAGGCGTTGCGAATGGGCCAGACAAACGCGACAGAGTTCGCGTTCGGCACGAGTGCTGGCACGCCGCTTGCTCTTTGACTATCGACAAAGATACCGCGCCGCGAAGCGCGGGTGAATCTCTCTCAAGTCCAGTCAATGCATGGTGAGGGTGCAATGTGCCCAACTCGGATCTCCCACGCAGCCCGTCAAGCAATCATTCAAGGTGTTTACGCAGGCCATCCGTTGTCGAACCTGGAACTATTAGGTCTTCCAACACGCATCCTGGATCTGCTCGCCAACTCAAGATTCCAGGTCGTCATGCTCGAAGATCTCGTTTCTTTGTCACGCGTTGATGTCCTGTCGATCCCATCGCTCGGCGACAAGTCCTTGGAGAGAATCCTGGACTGTTTAGCTCGCTACCACGAGTTGACCTATCCTTGTGCTACCTTTAATTACACCGCTCCAGGAACGGAGGCTCAGGCAGGTCAACTCGGACATTCGTGATTGCCCAGATTGTGCAGCTTGATGAGCGTGACCTCGTTGCCCAGTTCGTTGTAGCGAACCTCATCCATAAACGCGCACATCAGCGACGTTCCACGATTTCGTCCCAGTTCAAAACGATCGCTCAACTTGAGTCTGCTGCGCTCGAAGCCGTTGCCGTGATCGCGCACGACGAAACGCGCGGTGTAAGTTGTCAGATGGACATCGACGATGACGCGACGTTCCTTAAAGGGAGATTGCTGTCGGCGTTGTTGCAACTCGGCGAAGCGTCCGCCTTGCATGACCACGCTGAACTCGTCGTCAAGTTCCAGATTGCCGTGCAGCATCGCGTTGTAAATGGCTTCTTCCAACGCGATACCGACACGAACGCGTTCGACTTCGTGGCCAATGCCGATGCCGCTGATTGTCGCCTGAATGTAGTCGACCAACGGTGGGACCAGGCTAGGGTCGTTCTCCAGATAGAAAGTCGCGTCGAGCTTGCCCAGGCATTGGAGCAAACGCTCGCGGTTGCGTTCCGCTCGCGAGCGGGCTAACACTCGGTCGACCGTTTCCAGCAAGCGGTCGGATTGACGTGATTTCGGAACATAACTGGCTGCGCCCTTCTCGAGGGCCGCGATGGCGATGTCCTCATTCCCGAAGGCGGTTATCAGAACGATCGGCATGCTCGGGAAACGCTCTTGAATGCGCGTGACCAGTTCGAAACCATTCATGTTGGGCATCATCAAGTCCGTCACTACCACGTCGGGCGTCCACTGCTCCATCAGTAACAAGGCTTGTTCGCCATCATTCGCTTGGCACACGTCATGACAACCGCCCTTGGAAAGTAAGTTGACAATCAGTGCTTGTTCGAGTGCCGAGTCGTCAACGACGAGAATTC
>JBGTHH010000986.1:0-6396 GCA_041746275.1 Pirellulaceae bacterium
TCCATTATTTCGTGCAGGCCGCAGCAGTACCAACAGCACAGGAGGGCGATTCGGTTCCCGCGGATTCCGTCGGCAGCTTCGAGGCCATCCACGCTTTGATGCCACCGACAAGATCGGAAACGTTGGTTCTGCCCGCTTCAGCCAACAAGCTGATTCCGATCGCCGAGCGATAGCCGCCCTCGCAATGAACCACGACAGGCCGGTCGTGTGGAACTTCCGCCATCCGCTCCCGCAGGTGTGTCAAGGGAATGTTGTGACTGCCCTCCACATGTCCAGCTAGCCATTCCTTCTCCGAACGGACGTCCACGATGAACGGAGTCGTTGTGTCATGCAGTTGCTCGGCCAACGCCGGTGCCGTGATGCGCGAGACGACTCGAATCAATTCAGGACGCGTTTCCAGCGACGCCATTCCATCGCGAAGGTAGCCAGCGACGTTGTCGAAGCCGATACGCCCCAATCGCATCACCGCTTCCTCCTCACTTCCCGGTTCCGCGATCACAACAATCGGCCGATCGTGACTGAGGATCGACCCACACCAAGTGGCATACTTCCCTTGGAGCCCGATGTTGATTGATCCCTCCAAGTGAGCGCCCTCGAAATCAACCGCTTCGCGGACATCGACCAACTCCGCTCCTTGATCTTTCAACCGCAACACCTGATCGACGGTGAGAGCATTCAAAGATTTGCTCAGTGTGGCCTCGAGGTCGGGACGCTCCTGGCGATTCTTAATCGCGTCGTAAACGAAGTAGTCCGGAGCCTCGGGCTGATCGCTGGTCACCAATTGCTTAAAGTCGTCGAAACTCATCGGCTGCAGGGCATAATTGAAACGCTTCTGTTCGCCCATCGTCGAGACAGTCTCGTTGCTCAAGTTCTTGCCGCACATCGAGCCCGCTCCATGGGCCGGATAGACCAGCGTGGTGTCGGGCAGGCTCCGCAACTTGTCGAGCGAGTGGTATAGCATTTCGGCCAGTTCGTCCGCCGTGACACCAATGGATGCCAAGAGGTCGGGGCGACCGACGTCACCGATGAACAGCGTGTCCCCGGTCAGGACGGCATGGGGCACGGTGTCACTCTGGACTGGATCGAACACCAAGAGGGAAATGCCTTCCGGCGTATGTCCTGGGGTTTCCAGAACCTGCAGGCGAACGTCGCCGAGTTCCAAGAGATCGCCGTCTTGGACGGTCTGGAAATCGAATTCCGCTTGGGCTCGAGCCCCCATGACGATGCGAGCCCCCGCACGATTGCGGAGTTCGATGTGCCCCGCCAGAAAGTCCGCGTGAAAGTGGGTGAGTACGACGTACTTGATCGTGTAGCCGCCGTCCTGGGCATCTTGCAGGTACTGTTCGATGTCCCGTTGAGGGTCAACTACCACCGCCTGCTTCGTTCGCTCGTCCGCAATCAGATAGGACGCGTGGGCCAGACAGCCGAGATAGTATTGTTTGAGGATCACGATGAACTCCTTTTAATGATGGTGTCGTGACGGCGAGTGAAGTTTTCAACCGCAGCAAGTTTTGGACGATTTCGTCGTGCATGTGCCGGTGCTATTGGGCGCTCCCGTTGACGAAGCGGGCTGAGCAACTCGATTCCACGGCATGCGGGCGAGCAGCATTCCCATGCCGCAGGTGTCGGTGATCCCGGCGAATACCAGGCCCGCTCCCACAAATGCCGCCAACCCGATCCAGTAGGGGCTGACATAGGTGCCCAGCGCGGAACCGATCAGAACCAACGAGCCCGCCGCGATGCGCACTTGCCGTTCCAGGGAGATCGCCTTCTGGCCTCGCACAACGGGCAGCCCCGCCTGATCCCAAGCCTGTGTGCCCCCTTCGACGTTGACCACGTTCGTATAGCCAGCGGCGAGGATCTTCTCGCACGCCTGCTGGCCGCGACTGCCCGAGCGGCAGATGACATACAAGGGTTGAGCCGAGCCATTGCGCCCGGCAACGATCTGGGCCGCATCCAATTGATCGAGCGGCACATTCCGAGCGAAGTCGACATGCACTTCGCGATACTCCACGGGCGTCCGCACGTCGATCAGTTCGACCGGCGAGCCCGATTGCGTGAGCTCGTACAACTGGCTTGGGGAAATGGTGGTGACGTTCATGGCTGACTCCTTGGACTGGTGGTGTGATCTATTTAATGTTGAAACTTCGGAACCTGTCGAACTGTTGTTGTAAAAAAACGGGGTTACTGCGGCGCTGACGAACCAAACCTCCCTTCGATGCACTTGAGAATATCTTTCAGATGCGGCTCGCTGACGCGGTAGAAGACTTTGCGGCTGACCTTTTCGCTGGAGAGGAAGCCGCAACGTTGCATGAGCCGCAGATGCTCCGAAGCCATCGCGGTCGGCAGTTGACAAGCTTCAGCCAGTTCACCCACCGAGAAATCGCCCTGGAGCAACATCTGAATCATGCGCAAGCGGTGGGGATGAGCCAAAATGCGCAGACACTCCGCCGCCTGGGCAAGGGCTTCCAAGTCGGTCAGTTTTAGGGCGGCCGACGTCATCACTGATTCTCCTTTCCGATTGATAGTTAAATATATCGGAAACTATCGACATGTCAAGCAGTTATTTTTGGCTGGGGATTCGGTTTTCGGGCCTGACGATTCCGAAATCGCCCGCTCCATCGGATCGCACGGAAACATCGCTGCTGTGCCTCGCTCGCGAAGCGCTGTCGTGCCAATGGCGACGGTTGGGCGTGTCTGCAGGACGCCTTCCGGCGAGAGGCAGGCTATGAGATTAGCCGCTGAATTTGGGGCACTTGACTCACTTTCCCGCCAGTTTTTCTTTGCCGGTCAACTTGTGAGCTTAAGGGCAAGCGACCGTGATCGGCATCCTCACTCTCCTGGAGAAAGTCAGACGGCCGTCATTGTCATCAGCCGTATCGGAGAATGCAATCGTCGCGAAAGATTAGACGCAAGTTCCGTGGAGTTCAAAGAAAAAGTCCGGCCCTATTTCAGGCCGGACTTCATAGAACATCACGAACGACATGCTTTTGGCGGTGACATTTCACGAACACATGACGCTGGAGTGTCGGAGGCTCGCGTTCCGTCGAACGCGGCTCCGCGCCGAGTGAACTAGGGTTTATCGTCCGGGACTGCCGCAGCCGCCTCGATCGCGGCGGGGTCGAGCATTTTCGTGCCCTCGCCTTCCTGGGCCTGCTCGGGGCCGCCACCGCAACCAGCCAGCGACATGGTGAGGCCCGTCGCCGTCAACAACACAAACCACAGACGCACATACTTACTCATAGTCAAAGTCCTTTTCCTGTCCTGAAAAACTGAATCTCTTTCGCGAAACGTCGCGATGCGAAAGGGTAAACTTAACGCGGCGGAGCCGCAACCAAACAGTAGAACGGAACTCGTTCCGTTCGAAGCCGTGCTGTCCGCGGCAAACGGAACAAGTTCCGCTCTACAACATGCGCGCACGGCGCGCGTAAGTGACATCGTAAGAATCTAAAAGATGAGGGAGCACCGAGAAGGTGCCCCCTCGCCATACGTGAACAGAGATCCTAGATATCTCGCGTGCGACGCTTAGTCCCAAGTAACTTGCGCCTGGCCTTCAATCCCTTGGATCGAATGCATTGCGGTCCAGACGTTGCCATTTCGGCCGTAAGCATCACCTGGAGGACTACCGTTGGAAATCGTCTCCGCGATGAACCTCACCGAGCCATCCGCAAGAGTTGCCTGCAGTCCACCAGGATGTAAACTTCCGGCACCCGGCCACTCGGCGTTTGGTGCCCAGTGGGATACGTAAGAGGGCTTGTGGGCATAAGGAGCCACCCAGGTGGACCCCCACCCGGCGGGAATGGCCGCGCCATCCGCTTGAAGGATGTTTCCCTGCCCGGCAGCCGTGACCCACACATGGTCATTGGACCAACCGCTAGGTGCGATAAATGGTACGCGGAAAACACGGTCAGCTCCGTTACGCAAGCGTCCCGAACCTCCTGAAAACTGCTGGCCACCGGTAAAGCCTGGCTGGGTCACTTCGGCCACCGCGACAGTATTTGACGTGCCATCCACGATGTCTCGGATTGCAACGGGATCCATCAAGGAAAAGACGCCTGCCAACCGATTGTCGCCATGACGATTACGGTTATGATCCCAACCCAAGGCTCCCGCATACGAGGTTACACCAAAGCCATGTGGCGGTTGTGTGAATTGCGGATCGGACGGACAGGTCACTACCGGTGCCGACATCTCCTGCAGCGGAATTCCATTGATCAGTTGGTTGAAACCCGGCGCTCCAAAATTGATCTGATCGTAGAGCGTATTCATCTCCAAGAAGGGAAGGATGAGCGTCATCCACGTATAGTGTCGTTGATTGCCGTTGGCTGGCGGAGCAGGATTCCTACGATTATTCCCGAAGTAGATGCCGTCCGGTGGGAACGTCTTATACGTATCGTGATAGTTATGCAGTCCTAATCCAATCTGCTTTAAATTGTTGCTGCAAGACATCCGGCGAGCGGCTTCGCGAGCCGCTTGTACGGCGGGAAGCAACAACGCGACCAAAATTCCAATAATGGCGATGACCACCAGGAGTTCCACCAACGTGAACCCTCGTGGTCGTGAATTCAACCTTCCTCGCATAAGCATGAACCTAGTCTCCAAAAAAGTAGTGGTGTAAGAAGGCTACACGACAGGACAGGAATCGTCGGGCAAGCCCGAATGACGCCAACTGTTTGAGCTTCGAACCGTCTGAATGACGGGCTCCAAGACAAGACCGAGTTTAGGTTAAGCCAGGTATCGATGTCAAATGGAATTCACTTTTAGCCTGATGTGACCGATTGGGCGATCATGGCAAGTGCGCTGCGGGAAGCACGACTGCCGTCCGCTTGCGACACGACTTATCCCCAAAAGTTGAATGACGGCGAACGACCGAGGCGAGTACTGTAACAAGGCCCGGACTACTCATATGGGTAGTGCATAAAGCTTGACAGCCGCACCAGAGACTAGTGCTTTGTCACGACTAAGAATGGGGGTTGGAGTACAGCCTTTAGGCTGCGAACTACCGGCTAAAGCCGGAACTCCAACCCCAAATTTCAGAATTGACAGAGCACTAGTGCGTTGTCGATGCTGAGAATTGGGGTTGGCAAAATCAGCCGACACGCGCTACCGTCCGGCTCTAATAGGGAAACCGCCTGGCGTTAGAGAGCCCGAACGTTTTCAGACCTGACAAACCATTTGGCCGTCAGACAACGAAACGGGCGGCCATGACTGGCCGCCCGTGAGTCGTGTTGCGTTCGAAGGTCGATCCTACTCTTCGTCGATGGACCGATCGCTGGAATTAAACAAACTGTCCAAGACGTGGCTGGTCTCGGGAGCGGATTCGGATATGGCGGCGTCGGCTGCCTTCTGAGTCGCCGTGCCGGAGTTGCCGTTGCCGTCGCTGCCTTGCAGCAGCGGGAAGCTCTTGACCAGGGCTCGTTCCTTTTCAGCAGCCATCGCCTGCAACGCTTCGGGGCGATAACGCACTTCCGAATCCTGGAAGGTCCGGAAGCCGGTGCCAGCGGGGATCAAGTGGCCCAGGATGACGTTCTCCTTCAGGCCGACCAGATTGTCGCTCTTGCCCGCCAAGGCCGCCTCGGTCAACACCTTGGTGGTCTCCTGGAAGCTCGCCGCCGAAATGAAACTGGAGCTTTGCACCGAGGCTTTGGTAATCCCCAGCAACTGTGTGCTGGCCGTGGCGGACTTGGGACGCGATCCCTTGGCCGGTTTGCCACCCATGGTCTCGATGCGAGCGTTCTCTTGTTCCAACGCCTCACGGGGAACAATTGCACCCTCGTCGAAGATTGTCTCGCCCTTGTCCGTGATCTTCAGACAACCCGACAAGGCTTGATTGGCTTGTCGGAACTCGAAGCGATCCATATCCAGACCAGGCAACAAATTCGTGTCACCCGGATTCTCGATCTTCACCTTGCGCAACATGCGGGCGACGATGATCTCGATATGCTTGTCGTTGATTTCGACGCGCTGGCTGCGATAGACGCTTTGAATTTCATGGACCAGATACTGTTGAACGGCCTCTTCGCCCGACACCCGCAGGATGTCGTGCGGAACCAACGGCCCGTCCACCAAGGCTTGTCCCGCTTTGACAACGTCGCCGGAGTGAACCAAGAACCGTTTGCCGTGAGGCACCAGATGCTCGCGTTCGATGCCGCTTTCGCTGCGCACCACGATGGTCCGTTTACCGCGTCGCTTCTCGCCTAAAATCTCAACGATCCCGTCAACCTCGGCGATCACAGCCGGATCCTTCGGCTTGCGAGCTTCGAGAATCTCGGTCACCCGCGGCAAACCACCGGTGATGTCGGTCACGCCCGACGCCTCGCGAGGCATTTCAGCGACCACACTACCAGCCGCGACGGGCGAGCCCTCTTCGAGCAGAATATGGGCGCGTTCGGGAAG
>JBGTHH010000987.1:0-5228 GCA_041746275.1 Pirellulaceae bacterium
GAGCTGATCTTCAAGGCCTATACCTTGGGGGCCAGTCAATGCGAGCTGATTTGGGAAGTGATCTATAAACAGGTGTTGCCTCGCATTCTCGATGCCGCTCGTCTCCAGATCGGTCCCTCGCTTGTGTTGTTGGTAGCCGCCGAATGGATGGTGGCGGGGGAGGGGATCGGTTATCGGCTGCGTTTGTTCTATCAACGAACTGACATGACGGTCGTGTTCGTGTACGTCTTTATTTTGGGTGTGTTCGGTCTTGTGGCGGACTACGCTTTGACGTGGATTCGCCGCAAGTTGTGTCCTTGGTTTGGTGACTAACCTGCGCCACGCCTTCCCATCGCGGCTTGAACCGCGACCACCGGAACTTGGCGATTTGAGGGAGATGTGACGGTGCCTTTCGCTGCCGAAGACATCGTGCTGGAGTGCCGCGGCGTCAGCCATTGGTTTGGTGCCACGCGCGTTTTGCATGATGTCAATCTGAAGATTGGACGAGGCCAGATCGTGGCGCTGGTCGGACCCAGCGGCAGCGGCAAGTCGACCCTGTTGCGGGCGATTCTGGGAACCCATCCGAGCCTGGCCGGTGAAGTGATGATGGATGGCCGAGCGTTTCGTTCGCCCCACCGTGATCGCGGCATTGTCTATCAGCGTTATTCGCTCTTTCCCTTCCTTACGGCGGAAGAGAATGTGGCCTTTGGCTTGATGTTGGATCAGACTTCGATGGCGTTCCGCAGTTGGAAGTACTGGCAGTGGCGTGAACTGCGCAAACAGCACTTGGCCGAGGCCGGTCGATTTCTGGATCGCGTCGGTTTGGGGGCGGCGAAGCGGCATTATCCCGCCGAGCTCTCGGGAGGCATGTGCCAGCGCGTCGCTATCGCGCAGGCCCTGATCATGCGCCCGAAACTGCTGCTGCTCGACGAGCCTTTCGGGGCCTTGGACGAAGCCACACGCGAGAGCCTTCAACTCATGCTGTTGCAATTGTACGAGGAGAATCTCCAGGCCCATCAACAAGGCCGACCCGCGCCGCACACGATCCTCATCGTGACGCACGAGTTGAACGAGGCGCTCTACGTGGCCGATCGGGTGCTAGGACTGTCACAGTATCATCACGACGGGCATCACGGCGCGACGATCGTTTACGACAAACCGGCTCCCGTCTTCCGTCCCCACGAACCCAAGGATGCTAGTCGATTCCTCGAACAGCGGGAACAGTTACTCAGATCGGTCTTTGATGATGATTACATCCAACATCACGCCGATCTGGTCACGTTCTGGGAAGATCGTGCGAAGCAGGCGGTCACCTCGTAAATCATCCGCGGTGACATGATGCCAAAAGGCAACGTCCGTCGCCGGAGGTGACTCCCATTCATGGCAATGACAAGGCAATCGTCTCTCGTTGCACCTCGTCCCGACCGACTTCTCTGGGCTAAGCTTCATTTAGCCGACCCACGTTCAACCGTTCGACCAAGAGGGACGCGACCATGCCCACTCTCCGCAGCAGATCATGGCCGAAGCTCTATGTGCTCGGGATCTGCCTGCTGATTTCAGGCGAAGTCCGCGGTGAGGACTGGCCGCGCGTCATCCACGAGTTGAAGCGACTACCCGCGACGCCTCGGCAGCGACAGCAACTGTCGGTCGCACATAACAACTATGCCATCGAGTTGATGAACCAACGCGAGTGGAATCAAGCCGCCATCGAACTGCAACGCGCCGTGGCACTCGATGGCGAGAGTCGCAAGCTCAAAAAGAATCTCGCCGTCGTCTATGTCAATCAAGTGAACGAGCTCCGCCAGGATCGGCGCGGCAGGAGTCGCGGCAGCCATGTCGAGTTACAACGTTTGCTTCAGGAAGCGTTGCGGCACGACCCTCAATCCGCAGCGGCATACCTGCTCATCGGTGATATCGAATATGATCGCCAGCAACTGACGCAAGCGAAGTCGGCTTGGGAAACGGCTCAGCGGCTCGATCCGACCTTGCCACAGATCGACGAGCGATTACAGAAACTATCCGTCGAACATGCCGTGGAGAAACGCTTCGATCGCGTAGGGAATCTGCACTTCGACCTGCGCTATCAGGGCGAGATTCCTCGGTCATCGGCCGTCGACCTGCAAAGCGTCTTGGAACAGGCGAGAAAGGAGGTCGGTCGCGACTTCTCGTACTTCCCCCAACATCGCGTCGTAGTCCTGGTTTACTCCGAAGCGGCGTTTCGCCAAGTCCGTCGTGGCCCCGATTGGGTCGGGGGCGTTTACGACGGCAAGATCCGTGTCCCCTTTCCGGAACATACGCCCGCGCTGGTATCGTTGCGCTCGACGTTGTATCACGAGTACACACATGCCCTGATTCACGATCTCACTCGCGGTCGCTGCCCGGTGTGGCTCAACGAAGGATTGGCCGAGTTCGTGGAAGCCAAGACGCGCCCGCCGCAACTGCAACAACTTCAGGCGGCACTGCGTAGCAACCAGTTACTTCCCTGGGACCAATTGGACGGCTGTTTTCAAAGCCGCGATGCCGCAATCGCCGCTTTGGCTTATCAACAGTCCTATAGCATCGTGGCCTACTTGGATCAACAGTATCGCTTCCATCGTATTCGCGGTGTGCTCGAGGCGTTATCGCACGACGCCACGCTCGACGATGCGCTGCAAACCGAGTTTCGCTTGACCACCCAGCAACTCGAGCAGCGTTGGCGGCGCTGGCTTCCCAGTTTGGTCTCCGCCACGCTCACCAGCCAGTAACGTCGCGCTCGAACGCTCGCTCGCCCCGACTGCCCGTGCGATCGCAAAACCACTACACTAGCGTTGCGTTCTAGTGAGTGGGAGTCATGTGTTCGATCCGCCATGAATAGTCACCCGATGCCCAGCGGTCAGGGACCGCTCTTTTCCGTACCCGATTGTGATGCGGCCCGACGCTGGTTTCGCTTCAAGCCCAAAGGGCTGCATGACAAGGTGATGTCGGTCGCCGAGGCCGTGACCCGCTTTGTCTCCGATGGCGACTATCTGGCCTCGGGAGGTTTCGGCGGCGATCGAATTGCCACTGCGGTGTTGCACGAAATCGTGCGGCAACAGCGTCAGGATCTCGCCTTCGCCGGCCATACCGCCACCCATGATTTTCAGATCCTGTGTGCCGGCAATGACACGGGACGCGGGCGACTCTTGAAACAAGTCGATATCGCGTACGTCGTTGGACTGGAAGCACGCGGGTTATCGCCCCACGCGCGCCGCGTCCTGGAAGGCGGTGAGGTCGAACTCTGCGAGTGGACCAACTACTCATTGGCCTTGCGCTTTCAAGCCGCCGCGATGGGTGTGCCATTCCTGCCACTGCGTGGGCTGACCGGCACCGACACGTATCGGCATAGCGCCGCCGCGCGGGTGACCTGCCCGTTTACCGCACAAGAACTGACGGTCGTTCCCGCACTTTGGCCGGATGTCGCGATCATCCATGTCCATGAGGCGGATGCTTTGGGGAACTGCCGCATACGCGGCACGTCCGTGTCGGATCGGGATCTCGCGCGAGCCGCCAAACGATTGATCATCAGTTGCGAACGGCTGATCTCGACGGAGGAAATTCGCAGCGATCCAACGGCGACCGTGATTCCGTTCTACTGCGTCGACGCGGTCTGTCATGTTCCGTATGGCAGCTATCCCGGCAACATGCCTTACGATTACTACTCGGATGAACAGCACTTGCGCGAGTGGCTGACGGTCGAACGCGACCACGCCAGCTACTTGGAATTCATCGAACGCCTGATCTTCAGCACGGTCAATTTTGACGAGTACCTTCGTCGCTGTGGCGGTATCGAACGCTTGCCGCGATTGCGTCGACAAGAACTATATCCCGACCAACCGGATACATAATTCGTAGCCGATCACAAGGAACTCTCTCGTTTAACAATCGGCCGCAGGCGTACGACGATGGTTCTGATTCAAATGGCACTGACTAGGCTGCGGCGGCCGCAATTAAGTACCGCCCTTCGCGACCGATCTGCAAAACCTTTGCCAGCAAATTGTTTGGCATGGGGAGGTTATCAGTTCGCTGCCACGCTCCCGCCAGAGCCTAAAGTCCTTCCTGGTTAACGCGGTCTCTGGCTGCGGCGATTTGTTCGGGTCCATCCACTCCCAATTTCCTCAGGGCTTCGCGGACCACGTCGCGTCCCTGCTCGGTGCTGCTGGCGGCGCTGCTGATTTGTCGGCCCAATGGATCATTGGGATCCTGCGCGCGTTGACTGATACTACCGCTGTATTGAGACTGACCATATTGCCGTTGTGAGGTGACCTCACCACGGGAGTTCCGTTCCGAAACGATCGTGACGGACTTGCTCAGTTCATTGGAAACTGCCGCAGCGATTTGTGAGCGTTCCCACTCGTCAAGCCTATCGAGAGCGCGAAGCAGGCCCGGAATCCCGGCCGGATCACCAATATCTCCCAACACTCGGGCTGCGGTTTGCAGGAGCGGGCCCGTTTCGATGGCTGTCGTGGCAAGCGGTACAGCCTGCGAGCCAAAGCCCGTCAGTAACTCGACAACTGCGAGCTTGACCTCGACACTCTCGTCCGGATTCTCGATGGTTCGCTTCAAGTACGGGAACAACTGCGGTGAACCGGGAGCGATCTGGACTGCCGCCCGGTACACGTCCAGAGGTTCCTCTGCATTCTGTCCGTCGATAGTTGACAGGAGGTCGGTTAACAGCGTCTCTCCCGCGGGGCCGAGTCTCCCGGTCATTTGAACCGCTGCCGACCGCGAACTGCCGCTGGGGGCCGTCAGCATCCTTTTAAGGATAGGGACTAGTTTCTGGGGGCCGTCCAATGCCAGTAGGGCCGTGAGTGCAGCCACTTGTGTATCGGAATCCGTATCGTCGACGATTTGCTTCAACACGGGGACGGCCGACCGTGCCGGCGCACCGATTTCTCCAAGTGCTTCGGCCGCTGCGGCACGAACCTTTCGCTGTGGAGCATTCAACATTTCAACCAAGGGGTCGATGGCGTTCGCGGCTTGGTCTCCGAGTTCCCCGAAGATGGAGACGACCCCTGCGTTCGGAATCGATTCATCCTCGAGTGCCCTCAGAAGATCCGGAATGCCGTCCGCTCCATGTGCCACCCAATCCGACTGAACTTGCTGAGACAGTTGAGGATTCCGCAGAGCCGCATACTGCTCACGGTGTGCATTCTCCGTCCGCACATGACTGACAACTGCGTACAACACTCCGAGCATGATGACGAGCAGGCCAACTGCAAGCATCAACCCGG
>JBGTHH010000988.1:0-2810 GCA_041746275.1 Pirellulaceae bacterium
AGCTGCTCGTGCGCAGGCGGCCAGCGGCAGAATCAAACAGGATCGATCCACTCTGTTGATGATCGACGATCTTGAGTTGCGATGGAGACGACTCGGTGGCGGGTAACTGTAATGTCGCAATGCTGTGAATACGTTCTCCGGCAGTTCCCTCAACCTCTTCAGGTCCCACCAACGTATATTCCGTGCTCTGCTTCGACAGACCCAAGGGGGTGGTGGTTTCGGCGTTCGTCGTCCAGGTGGCTCCCGGCTCGACAGTCGCTTCGGGTAACGGGATTGCGGATTGTTGCAGCAACTGCGAAATGCCTTCCACCGAAAACAGCGACTTGGTCGTGGGAGACTTGGCATTCGCGGCGACCTCGGCGGCACGATCGGACAAGACGACTTCACGAATTGTTCCCCGATTGGTCATGAGGACCGTGAAATCAACCTCAATGTGCGGTGCCACAGTAGCAGCCAAATCGGCGGCCGGTCCGCTCGGTTTGTCGGTTGAACTCGAATCGTAGACGATCGGTTCCGCAGTACCGGATTTCATGGTCACCGCGAAGCGATCAATCCGTTGACGCATCTTCGCCGCGCCCTCGTCGTCGACGGATTCGACGTTCCAGGTCATTCGCATTTGCATGGCCATGCTGACGTTGGATGGTTTGCCAGCCCCCGTCGTCTCGGTTGTGGTTTGCTGGTCGAAGTCGACGCGAAACGCTTGCCCCTCGGCAAGCTTCCAACGCAACGACGTCTCCGCTTGCAAGGGACTCACGGCAGCGAAGAGTAAACCCAGCACGGCACCGGCGCAGCTCGCCCAACTTCCGCGAAACACATGGCACCCATTCACAGTTTAGTTCCTTGATTAGAGTTCAATGGTACCGCCCGGTTCGAGCACGATCGGCACGGCCGTCGTCGTCTCGTTCTTCACGCGGGTGGCCCAGGCGTTCCCGTCCTGAGCAATGGGAGGCCAGGTATTGTAATGGGCCGGTGCGACACGTCGGGGCGCGATGAGCTTGATCGCGGCAATCGAGTCCTCGGGGCCCATCGTGAACAGATCGCCAATGGGCAGCACCGCCAACTCGATACCAGCCGCGCCGATCAACTGCATGTCGGCAAACAATGCCGTATCGCACGCGAAGTAGATGTTTCCAGCCGGCAGCGTGAGCAAGTATCCGCCTGGATTTCCACCATACGATCCATCCGGCAACTCGGAGCTGTGATGCGCGATCGTCAACTTCACGCGACCAAAGGGCAAATCGATGCCGCCGCCCAAATTCATGCCGATCGTCTTCTGCACGCCTTGCTTGCCGAACCATGTCGCGATTTCGTAGTTTGCGATGACGGTGGCACCGGTACGCTTCGCAATGCCCACCACATCGGCCACGTGATCGAAATGGCCATGGGAAACCAGAATATAGTCGGCCGCCACTTCGTCGGCTTTCACCGGTGAAACCGGCGAATCATTCAAGAACGGATCGAGCAACACGTGGTGTTCACCGATCTTCATGGACCACGAACCGTGCCCCAACCAAGTTAGCTTTGTGGACATGTGGTTACCTTCCCAAAATGCGATTCATATTCTTCTTATAGGCTTCGACGCCAGGTTGGCCGTAGGGATTGATTCCCATCAGTCGGCCTTCCACTACGGTCGCCAACATGAACATCTGGAATAATTGCCCGATCGAGGCTTCGCGCGTATCGGGCAAGTAGATATCCGTGGTAGGGCGACCGACTTCGCGATAAGCCTGGTTGGTCCCCGCGATCGCGGCGGTCATCAACTCGGGCAGCGTCTTGTCGGCCAAATCATTCAGCTTGTCTTGATCCAGCTCGCTTCGGCCAACCGGGAGCGGATCGCAACGCCACTTCTCGACGATGACATTGGTGATCAGTTTGTCGCGTCGCCCCTCTTGATGTTGCTGAGCCCGTGAATGGAGATCGCGCGTGTTGACGGTCGTCAGTGGCGTCGCGCCCAATTCCGCTTTGCCCAGGCTTTCCGCCAACAACTGGTCGTACCACAACCCCACGGCCTCGAGCGCCTTGGACCAGACCGACAGGATGCGAATGTGAGCCGCACGTTGCTGCTCCAGCAAATAGGAGACGGCTACATAATCCAGCACGACGTTCGCGCCAGGTGCGGCGGTGCGGAAGTGGGCGTTCATCGCGGCGGCACCTTCCAGCAGCTTGATAATGTCCAAGCCCAGCACGGCCGCCGGGAGCAAGCCGACGGCCGAGAGCACGGAGAATCGCCCACCGACACCGTCCGGTACTTCGTAGACATCGTGACAGCCAAGTGCTTGGGCCAGATCGAACAGGCGACCACTGGTGCCGGTAACGGGGATCACCCAATCACCCAGGTTCTGCGGTTGGTCGGCGCAGGAACCGCGCAGCTTATCCAGGAACTGACGAAAGGCGGCGGCGGTCTCTAGCGTGCCACCACTTTTGCTGATGACGATGATGGCCCAGCGTTCGTCCACAGTCTTGGCCGGGCGACCGTTGCCCAGCAGTCGCAACAAGCCTTGCGAGGCATCGTTGTCGACGTTGTTTCCCTCAAAATACATCCTCGGCCGACTGCCACGATCCGCCCGGGACAACTCGTTGAAGTAGGGTTCGCAACACGCATCCATCAGCGCGCGGGCTCCCATGTACGAACCGCCGATCCCCAACACGACCACGCGATCCACCGACTCCCGAAGACGTTCGGCGGTTTGCAGAATTCGACCGAGCTCGCTGGATGATCGCTGCGATTGGTACTCCGCCAGCAAACGATCGGGCAAGTCGATGAAGGCGGCGTCGAGCGGTTCTTTCTCGGCAGGCACCGCGCCACCGAG
>JBGTHH010000989.1:0-19728 GCA_041746275.1 Pirellulaceae bacterium
CAATAGCCTCAACTTGGTTGGACCCCGTGAGCTTCCCGTTCCCGCCTTTCCACCGAATGCACCGCCTCCGTTCTTCGATGTGAATGGCGACGGATCGATTTCTCCGTTGGATGTGTTGTTGATCATCAACTTCCTGAACAACCCGAGTTCCGGTGGGGAAGGGGAAGCCGCGTCCTCGTGGATGACTCCCGAGGCGGCCACGAGCAGCCTCCTGACGTTGCCAAGTCATACGGATCAGCAACAAGGTTCCGGTTACGGCGCGGCATTGGCGAGTTACGTTCTGTATCAGGAAGACGTCCAACCTAGCCAGGACCTGCGTCAACGTTTGAGTGGATTGGTGCAAGCGGCCGAGTTGGATCACAACGCCTACCGTGTCATCGCGAAGGACGCGGCCATGGCCGCCACGGTGGAACGGCTATCGGACCTCAAGCACTTCGACCTCTACGACGTTTTGGCTCAGGACTTGACGAGCGACGGAGACCACGCCGACGACATCGGCCATGCCATCTTCGGAGCGGACGAAAGTTGGCTGTAGACGTTTCTGCCGGAGACACGACCAATTAGGTGGATGTTCGAGAGAAGAACTTGCTGATCGTAGGCCTTTACGTCGGGCTCGACTGGGTGACCGCCTTATGTAACGTCGCTGTATTTCCGGCAGACGCAGTTCACCGTGCTCGATCATGCCACCTCCGGAGAAACGTTGGTTCACGGTCGCCGGGAATTTAAGAGCGATGGTTCTACGAGAAGGGAGCGTATTGCTGGTAGTAGCCTGACTCGTCGACAAAGGCACCGGAACGATGCACGAGCATACGTTATTGATCGCCGACCAACAACCAAGGTGAGAACGCGTGGCGCGCCGATGGAGATTACGCCAATACGTCATGCAGCACGTGGCCGTGGACATCGGTCAGTCGCATGTCGCGACCGCTAAAGCGAAAGGTCTGGCGCTCGTGGTCGACACCACATAGATGGAGCATAGTCGCGTGCAGGTCGTGAATCTCAGTGCGATTCTCGACCGCTTTATAACCGTATTCATCCGTGGCTCCGTAGATCGTGCCGCCCTTCACTCCACCACCCGCCATCCACAAGCTGAATCCGAACGGATTGTGGTCACGTCCATTCGATCCTTGTGCGAACGGGGTGCGACCAAACTCGCCGCTCCACACGATCAGAGTCTCCTGAAACAAACCGCGTTGCTTGAGATCGGCGAGGAGTCCGGCAATCGGTTGATCGACAGCCGCCGCGTTGGTCGTATGACCTTCCTGGAGATTGCCGTGCTGGTCCCAGCGATCATGTCCCACAGACGGACAAGTCAACTCGATGAACCGCACGCCCCGCTCAACTAACCGCCGCGCCAACAAACACTGTCGACCAAAGGTCGCCGTGCCTGGGGATTTCGCGTTGAGCCCATACGACTCGCGCGTGGCCTCCGTCTCGCCGCTCAGATCGGTCAGTTCGGGAACGGCGACTTGCATGCGATAAGCGAGCTCGTAGTTGGCGATGGCCGATTCGAGTTGATCCACGTGGCCCACGCGTTCGAGTACGTGTGCGTCCAGTTTGCCGAGCAGCGCGAGCTTGTTGCGCTGCAACGCGTCGCGGGATTCCAGAGGACGAATATTGGCGACGGGCGGGTCGTTGCTCGAGAAAATGGATCCCTGATAACTGGCTGGCAAAAAGCCACTGTTAAAACAATCCAAACCGCCGGGCGGAATCAGACCGCCGTTGAGCACGATGAAGCCGGGCAGTTCCTGGCATTCGGAACCGAGCCCGTAGCCGAACCACGCTCCCATGCTGGGACGCCCTTGCAAGCCGCTGCCGGTGTGCAGGAAGTAATTCGCATTGGTGTGCTCAGAGAAGTTCGACGTCATCGAGCGAATGACAGCTAAGTCGTCGACGTGCTGTGCGATCCGCGGAAACAATTCGCTGACGGGAATGCCGCTTTCGCCATACTGCTTGAAACTCCATGGGCTCCCCAGCGTGTTCCCGTTGTTGTTGAACTGCGTGGGTTCCATCTTCATGGCAAAGGGCTGGCCATTCCGCTCGGTCAGCAGCGGCTTGGGGTCCCAGGTATCCACCTGTGACGGACCACCATCCATATAGAGATAGATGACGTGTTTGCAGCGAGCTGGGAAGTGAGTCGGTCGCGGCGCGAATGGGCCGCGCGGCGTAGTCTCTTGCCCCACCGCCGCGAATCTGCCGTAATCGCGCTCCCCCAATAGCGCCGCGAGTGCCACGGCTCCAAAGCCACACGCACTGCGTTGCAGCATTTCACGGCGATGGACTGGGACGGAGGCAAACCGACCACAATGCGAACGCTTCATCGTATTCTCGATCTTACTGAACCAGTTGATGGTGACGATACGGACTCGGCGCGGACGACATACGTTAGTTGAGAAAGACAAATTCCTTCACGTTCATCAGGACGTGGCCCAAATCGGCCCAGACACGTACGTCATCGATCCGTTGTGCTTCGGTGAGTCCCAACTCCCGCGCCTGTTGCTGGATAAAGTCCAACGCCTCGGCCCGTTCCTGTTCGCTGGGGGGACGAGCAAACGCCTCCAAGTACATCTGGTTCACTCGCGTCTCGCCCGTCGCCGCCGTGGCCGCCGTGGCCATGACCTGTTGAGCCCACAGCCGAGCCTGTTCGACCACAAAAGGATCGTTCATCAGGATCAAGGCTTGGGCCGGAACGTTCGAAACGTTGCGGGTTCCGACCGAATTGAAGGGGATGGGCGTATCAAAGGCGAGCATCATCGGAGACAGGAAGTTACGCCGGACTTCGAGATACAGGCTTCGGCGGCCAGCTCCATCCAGCGGCCCGCTATCTTTGGGACGACCGCGTCCTTGCATGAACGGCGTGATATGCACGGGGACGCTCGGCCCGTACAGCGTGCGATCAAGACTTCGCGAGACGGCCAGGATGGAATCGCGGATCGCCTCGCCTTGAAGGCGGCGGACGTGAGCCCGATGTAGCCACAGATTTTGCGGGTCGAGGCGATTGCCTTCCTCGCTAGGCTGGCTCGACATCTGATAGGTGCTGCTCAGCATGATCTGTTTGATCAGCCGCTTGATCGACCAGCCCTCGCGTATGAACTCGGTCGCCAAATGGTCTAAGAGCTCGGGATGCGTCGGCGGTTGGCCCAGCACGCCCAGGTTGTCGGTCGAGGCGACGATGCCGCGTCCCAACAAGTGATGCCACATACGGTTGACCATAACCCGAGCGGGCAACGGATTCGATGGGTCGACAAGCTGTTGCGCCAGACGCAGACGATCGCTACCCGAATCTTCGGAAACCGCTGTGCCAACCAAGGCTTCCAGCAGTTGTCGCGGTGCTTCGGGTCCCAGGGTGCGATGATTGCCGCGGATATAGATCGGATGATTCTCGGCAGTTCCCTCCGTCAACGCGAGTGCGGTCACTGGGGACGGAATGGCGAGATCTTGCATGGACTGCCGAATTCGCGCCATGGACTGCTCGATGTCCGTGGGCAATTGCCACAAACGATTTTCGCTCACCCAATTCAGCAACTCGACGTGGCTCGCGTCCCGAGTCGCGACATCCTCTGGGCTGACGGACATTTTCCAGAGTCGACCATACGCCGCCGCCAGACTGTCCAACGAGTTTACGTCGGTGGACACGACTTCACCTACGATGGGGCCGAGCCGTATTGGTGGAGTGGCCTCGTTCGAGAAGCGAATCTCGTCAATCTCCACAAAGCCATCCCCGGTATCGAGGATCTCGATGTACCCTCGGTGCCCCAGGTAGCGGCCAATGTCTTGCGATTGTTGTTGCCACACAAATCGATCGGCGGACTGAACATCGAACGAGAAACCACGAAAGAGAAGTTCGCTGTAGCTGTTCATGAAATAACCGTCGATGACCAGCCGCACCTTCGCTCCTTGTCCCTTGATTCGATAGTGAATGTAAGGATGCTCAAGCGTGAACGTCGGAGACCGCAATGTGCCGTGCAGTCGATGAGACAACCGACCGCTGTTAGCCCGGCCGGGAACCAACCATCGCGCGGCTGCCGATTGTGGGTCCCAGCGTCCCGCAGGTGTGTTGCTAACATCAAAGGCCGATCCCGTGACGAACCAATCGTCTCCATGAGTGAAGTCGGTCAGCAGCGGATGACGTTGTTCGAATTCGGCGGCCTCTGCCCGTTCGCGTTCGACGCGGGTTTGCAATTCGACGAACTTCGCCGACGTGGGAACTTCCGCCAAGACTCGCCAAGCGTGCAGTGGGTGCGCCGCATCTTGAATATCGTCTTGGGCCAGCGCGGTGACCCAACGTTCGAGATTCTGTGCATCAACGCCAAACTCGGCCGCGACTTCGTTAACCGGTCGACGTGTATTCATGGTGCCGTTGCTGAAAACGATATGGTCCACACCAATGTTGCCCCAGCCACCGGTCGCGTCATCGACGACTTCGATTTGTCCTTCCTGCCCCTGCAAGTCGCTCACATCAAACTGGGCGGGACGCATCCGGTTCTCATTGAATCCCGTTTGAGATCGCACGACTTCGCCCTTCACGACCAGATTGACGCACGTCTTCCCGGCATGGTTGCCACCCCCAACCAGAAACTGAATGTACCGATGCTGAATGACAAAGCTGCGGCTCGTCAGTCGGCCAACATGCTGATCGCCTCGCACCACATCGCCACGATCGCGTGTGTTGTGGGAATTGACCCACCGCTGGCCCCGTGCGGCCAAGTCGCCTTGATAGCCGGGAGTCGTTTTGTGCGATTGCGGACCATCGCCAAAGGCCGTTCCTACGACGGTCCAATCTTCGTAAGTTGGCTTTTCAAAATCCTCAAAGATCACGTCGTCGAACTGTGTTGGGGAATCCGCCGCAGTAGGCTCGCCAAACATCGCCTCCCGCGCCGCCAACAAATGACGGGCGAATTGCTCGGCGGTCAATTCGGACTGGGTCAAGGCTTCTCCTAGCAAGTCGCTTCCCTGTTGCTGCCAAGAATCCAACTGCCGGACGGCCGTAGCGATGTTTCCGTGAGGGTCCAGCAGTGATTCGTCTCGCCGCGAGCTTTGCAGGAAGCCGGCTAATGCGTAAAAGTCCTTAGTCGAAATCGCATCGAACTTGTGGTCGTGACACCTGGCACAGGCGATTGTCAGTCCGAGGAACGTCTTGCCAAACACGTCGACTTGGTTCTCGGTACGTCCCGCTTCGTCGCCCAACACATCGACCGGCGCGTGCGTCGCCTCGCCCAGCCACCAAAAGCCGGTTCCCAGGACGGCTTCGTTATAGCCCTCCGTGGGATGCAGGCGCGGTGGGGTGAGCAAGTCTCCGGCGATATGCTCCATCACGAAGCGATCGTAGGGCACATCGTCATTGAAAGCCCGAATCACGTAGTCGCGATATTTGAACGCGTGGGGAATCGGATAGTCGAACTCGTGACCATAAGTCTCGGCGTACCGGACGAGATCCAGCCAATGCCGAGCCCAACGTTCCGCGAAATGCGGCGACTTGAGCAGTCGATCCACGACGCGTTCAAAGGCCGTGGGCGAGGTATCACTCAGAAACGCCTCGACCTCCGCCACGGTCGGCGGCAGGCCCGTCAAGTCGAACGACGCTCGCCGCAGGAGTGTGCGATTATCCGCCGCTGCCGCGGGTTGCAGCCCCTCGGCTTCCAGCTTCGCGAGGATGAACTTGTCGAGCGTTTGCCGCGGCCAATCCTCGTGTTGCACGGCGGGAGGCGACGGGGCGCGGATCGGCTGCCAGCACCAGTGGTCGGCTTTGCGTGCAGCTAGATCGAAGGCCCGGGAACGGCTGACCGCCTCTTGTGCTTCGGGAGGCCAAGGGGCTCCTAGCGCGACCCACTTGGCCAGGGTCTCGATCTCCTGCGCGGGAAGTTTCGACTTGGGGGGCATTTGGTACACGTCGCCGTAGTTTACCGCATCGATCAGCAGACTCGCCTCTGGCTGCTGCGGCACCACGGCCGGTCCGGTGTCGCCGCCAGCCAGCGCGGCGGCTCGTGAATCGAGTCGCAAACCGCCACCGATCTTTTCGGACTTCTCGCTGTGACAGGCGTAGCAACGACGCACGAGCAACGGCCGCACCACCTTCTCGAAGAACTCCAACGCGGCGGCGTCAAAAGCGGGAACGACCGCATCGTCGACCTGCTGCCCTTTCGCCGCGCCGGTCTCCAGGCTCAGTAGGAGTAGGCATAACCAACGGAACCGCATACCGGAGTCTCCATAAGGTTCGAGCGCGAGGGTTGCGTGGTAGCGAACGGCCTCGAACCGAGCCTGTTCGAGCGGGAATGGAATTACTTGGCGGGGTACATAGACAAGCCATCTCGTCCCACGGCTTCGTCACTGTCAATATAGTCGCGACGGCAAAGGGCGTAAAGCAAACCCAGGCGTGGTCTGGGGCTCGGAAGCTTTCCTTCAGGGTTGCCGCTCGGTATCGCAGACGTTAGTTAAGAAGTCTCCCATCCACACGATCAACGGAACTCGATTCGACGAGGCGTTACCCATGGAGAACAACGTCGACTCGCCTTCCGCGCGTGATCCGCAGAGACCGTTGCAATTCACCTTGCGGGCCTTGTTGATCTTGATGACGCTGATTTCTTTGGCGCTCGGCGTGGCTGTCTGGCGTGGGCTGGGGACGTTGCCGCATTCCCTCGGGATGTTGTGGGCATGGCTGAATGCTTCGGGAAGACTGCAATCACTTCAAACCCCTACCGCGCGCCCGAGAATCTTCCTGATCGGTTGGCTATTGGTCGGCGTGTCCCTCGTGCTGCCCGCCGCCAAAGGCTGCAATAATCAGGAGATACTCGGATGGCGAGCCGCTCAGGCCTGTGTCCTGGCCGAGGCGCGGATTCTGGCCGCGCCGTTTCAACTGCACGACGAGGGTGACGACGCGAACAAGGTTTTCACTTTCGAAGCCTTGTTCTTCACGATGTTGAACCTGGCGAATCTCGGCCTGCTGATGTCGCCCTTTTTCTTCTGGAGGTTGCAGCGCGAGAGAGGGCATTGGTTTGGCAACGTGTTGGCGGTGGCGGCGGTGACCGCTTGGTTCTGCTCTTGGGAACAAAGCAGTGGCTTTTTGATTGGCTTCTATGTCTGGTGCCTCGCCTTCGCCGTGCTGTTAACCGCCTACCGTGTGCGGTGGCCGACCTTCCTGTGCATGGTGGCGTGGTCAGCCGTGCTGATCGGCCGTGTCATGCTCGAGGCTTAACGACCTAGCAGAAGCAACACACCTGCTGCGATGGCGAGTGCGGCCAAGATCGGCCCGGTCTGGACGCCGCTGATGGGCACGAACACCAACTCGCCCCAGAGAATCAGCCAGATGGCCAGCAATAGCAGGCCGATGTTTTTTGGTTCCAATCCACTTCATCGATTCACTCCTAACTGCCGCACGCACGAAAGAAGCCGACGTCAGCGGGGTAACTGCCGATACGAGGGACGGACATGTTCACGATAGTGCATGCTGCCGAAAGGCTCGGACGCGGAGAAGACGGGTACGTTTTGCTCGTCGTCTTCCAACGATTCGTTCGATTCTATGCTCCGGCATTCCCTCAACGCTGCCTGCATGTGCTCCTGGGAGATCGGCTTGACTAAATACATGAACACATGATTTTGCTCGGCTTTCAGTACCAGATCAGGCTCGCAATGGCCCGAGTAGAGCAGAACCGGGATCAGCAGGCTCTCGTAAATGACCGCTGCCGCGTCGGACCCATGCATCTCGGGCGTGAGGGTGCCGGTAATCACCACGTCGGGCTGTGTCCTCAGCGACTGATCGATAAGCGATTCGCCGTCTACAGCCACCGCTACCACGTCATGTCCCAAATCCTCGAGCATCTGCTGAAGGGTTTCGCGCATCGCGCGGTCGTCATCGGCAATTACCACTCGTAGAGAAGAAGACATTGGTTAATCCCATTCAGTTAAGGATGGCGTGATCATCCGAGTTTCAAATCCTAAATTCAAAAGCCACTCCGCATGGGGAGCAGTTCAATTGCCCTGATTGTACCCGATCGCCGTCGATGACAACGACAAATACTCGGCGGTGCAACATATGCTCTGTGCAACTCTCGCGCCGATTCTGAACGCTTGGGGTTACGTGTGGAGTGTGCGATTCTCGTGCGCGCGGTTTAGCACTCGATTGTCCAGGCATAGAGGCGCGTCTATCAGCGGGCTATCATGGAAACGCTCGTGGACAGTGTCTGTTCTCGCCGTAATGACGCAGGGAGAGTTATCTTGGAACGCAGGCATGCTGATTTGCCGCGAAGGATGTTTCGTCGGATCACACCCGTCCAGCGTGAGCGTTTCAAAGCCGGCGCGCAGCAACCGTTGCGAGCTGAGCTATTCAGCGCGGTCCAGCTTGAGCAGCATGCGAAAACGCTAGCGGGTCGGCACGAGGTGGACCAGCGAATCGGACCGGACCACCTGCTGAGTCGTTTGGAGGAGAACGAAACCGTACTCCTCGAAGCGCATCAAATGATTGTGGCCACGGTGGTGGCCAACGGCCGGATGTCGCCGGCTGACGAATGGTTATTGGACAATTTCTACCTGATCGAAGAGCAGATCCGTACTTCGCGCCGTCACCTTCCCAAGACTTACAGCACGGAACTTCCCCGGCTGCTAAAGGGTCCCTCGGCTGGCTTACCGCGGGTGTACGACATCGCGTTGGAATTAATCTCCCATGTCGATGGCCGGATCACTGCCGAGAGTCTGGCCTCGGTGGTGGCGGCCTACCAAACCGTCGCGCCGCTGACCCTTGGGGAGCTGTGGGCCGTTCCGATCATGCTGCGTCTGGCATTGCTCGAGAATCTGCGCCGCGTCGCCGCTCGAATGACCGCAGCCCGCTTGCATCGCGACGATGCCAATGCTTGGGCCAATCAGATGATCGAAGCCGTGGAAAATGATCGACAGGGCTTGGTCCTCGTCATGGCGGAAATGACGCGTGCGGCTCCGGCGATGGATAGCGAGTTCGCGGCCGAATTTGCCCGCCGGCTCCACGAGCACCCTCAGGCAATGGGCTTGCCTTTGATGTGGCTCGAACACCAGTTGGCCGACCAGGCAGTCACCATCGAGCAGTTGATGCAGATCGAGGGACAGCAACAGGCCGCCGATCAAGTCTCGCTCGGCAACAGCATCACTAGTCTGCGTTTCTTGACGGCGACGAACTGGCGGAAGTTTGTCGAAGCGCTCAGTTTGGTCGAACAGACTTTGTGCGGTTATCCGCCGGGCAAATTCGACGATTTCGACTTCAGCTCACCAGGCCACCGCCGCGCCGTTCAGGGCCAGCCATCGAACTCCGACGTTTACCGCGAAATGGATTTCGCGACGCGCGACCGGTATCGCCATGTCGTCGAAAGAATCGCCAAGCACAGCCCGTTGGCCGAGTGGGAGGTGGCGGCGCTCGCGGTTCGCTTGGCGCGGCAGGCCGCCGACTCGCAAGGGATTCGCGAGCGTTCGGCTCACGTCGGCTATTTTTTAATCGACCGAGGATTGCCTCAGCTCGAAGCGGCCGCCCAAGCGAGCATTTCGCTCGTCGAGAAAGTGCAGCGCGTGGCCAAGCGGCATCCACTTCTGCTTTATCTAGGAGCGGTCGCATCGATCTCGCTGGCCGTAACCGCCGCCGCGTTGTCTCGGGTATGGGAGACGGGAGCCAACATCTGGCTGCTCGCGCCCCTGACACTCCTGGTTCTGCTGGGCACCTCCCACCTCGGTGTGGCCATCGTCAATTGGCTGGTAACGTTGTGCGTGCCACCCAGGGCTCTGCCCCGCATGGACTTTTCGGAGGGAATTCCCCGTGAGTTGCGTACGTTCGTGGCCGTACCCACGATGCTGACGAGCTTTCAGGCCGTGAGTGACTTGGTCGAGGCGTTGGAGGTCCGCTATCTGGCCAATCGAGATGAGCACCTCCATTTTGGCTTGCTGACCGACTGGCGTGACGCCGCTGCCGAAGTGCTGCCCGAGGACGAAGCTCTCCTCGATCGAGCGCGAGCAGGCATCGAGGCGCTCAACGACAAATACAAAGACAATCGCAACGACATCTTTTTCTTATTCCATCGCCCTCGTCGCTGGAACCCGCAAGAACGAGTCTGGATGGGTTACGAGCGGAAACGCGGAAAGCTCTCCGATTTGAACGCGTTTCTTCGCGGAGGCGCGAGAGATCGATTTTCGCTGATCGTCGGCAACACGAGTTCGCTCGGCGAAGTGAAGTACGTCATTACGCTCGACACCGATACGCAGCTCCCCCGCGATTCCGCCCACCGGTTGGTCGCCACCTTGGCCCATCCCTTGAACCGGCCTTGCTTCGACGACAAGAAGAATTCACTTCGTGATGGGTACGCGATCCTGCAGCCTCGTGTCGCCTTGAGCTTGCCCAGCGCGCGGCGGTCTTGGTACGTGCGCATCTTCGGGGGCCAGGCTGGTATCGATCCCTACACCGGGGCCGTGTCGGATGTCTACCAAGATTGGTTCCAGGAAGGTTCCTTCATCGGCAAGGGGATCTATGATGTGGACACCTTTGAAAGGCTGTTGAGCGATCGGTTTCCGGAGAACCTCATCCTCAGTCATGACCTCTTGGAAGGCTGCCATGCCAGGTCCGCATTGATCAGCGATATCGAGTTGTATGAGGGCTTCCCGGCCCAATACAACGCCGACACCAGCCGCCGGCATCGCTGGATTCGCGGCGACTGGCAAATCGCCATGTGGGTGTCGCCCTGGGCACCTGCGCCCCGAGCACCTGGGCAGCGGGGAACACTCGAAGGGGCTGGAAAAAAATGGGGACAGGCACCTCACGACTCGGCGAAGTCCTCGCAAGACACCGACATCCGCTCGGAGCCAGTCCCATTTTTTCACAGCCTCGAAGCGAACCCGCTTTCCGCTTTGTCCCGCTGGAAGATTTTCGACAACCTGCGGCGCAGTCTGGTGCCCGCCGCGTTAATGCTCTTGCTCGTCTTGTCCTGGATCATCCCCGGTTGGCCAGTGTCCTCGGGAGTCGTGATGGTGCTGGCGATCCTGTTGTTGCCGGTGTTCCTGCGGGTGTTCGTCGAGCTGATCAAGCGGCCGGCCGATCTTGCGTGGCGGCTGCATCTGCGCGACGTCCTGCGGTCATTGCGTCGAACGATGGCGCAGGCGGTTTGCACGCTAGCCTTCTTACCTCACGAGGCCTATTACAGCTTGGACGCGGTGCTCCGCACGTTGTGGCGATTGATGGTTTCGAGACGCGATTTACTCCAGTGGCGCACGTCCACCGATGCGGAACAAAGTGCGCGGATCGACTTAATCGGGACCCTTCGAGCGATGTGGATCGCGCCGGTCTCGGCACTGGCCCTGGGCGGCTACCTTGTCCGATTTCGCGTAGATGCGCTACCGACTTCCTTGCCACTACTTGGTTTGTGGCTAATCTCTCCGGCCATTGCCTGGTGGCTCAGCCGGCCACTTCCGAGCAGTGCGGATCGTTTGAACCAGGCGGACACGGAGTTTCTCGAAGAGCTCTCACGCACGACGTGGCGATTTTTCGAAACCTTCTTTAGAGCCGAGGATAATTGGCTGCCGCCCGACAATTTCCAAGAGTATCCCGTGGCGGTCATTGCCCACAGGACATCGCCCACGAATGTGGGCCTGGCGCTGTTGTCGAATCTGGCCGCGTATGACTTTGGGTTCATTTCGGCCGGTCACTTGGAGGAGCGGACCGCCAAAACTTTCGCGACCATGGAACGACTCGAGCGATTCCGGGGTCACTTTTTCAACTGGTACGACACCCGCACGCTCGAGCCGCTAAATCCCCACTATGTCTCGACAGTCGATAGTGGAAACCTTGTCGGTCATTTGCTCACCCTCCGCGAGGGCCTGCTGGAATTGGCTGACCACAGGATACTCCCGGCCACGGCCCTGCATGGGCTGAGCATTACGCTGCGGGTTCTGCTGGCTAGCGTCCGCGCCACAGAGCCAGACGCACATCGTCCGGTCGGGCGCGCATCGGGTCATGCAGCGCCGCAACCGTTGGACCGCCTTGAGCAACTTCAGCAGGAACTCTTGCAGGCGGCACCGACGTTGGCAGTCGGCTCTCGTTTGCTCGCGCGGCTGGCCAGCGATGAATCCACAATCATGGAACTACGGGCGCATCCCGACGAGCAAGTTCGCTGGTGGGCAACCGCCTTCATGCGGCAAGCCCAGACTTGGCTTGACGAGCTGAACCTGCTGGCACCCTTGGCGACGTTGCCTCCACCGCCGCCCTCACTCTGGCCAAGCGTCGTGCCGCACGAGGCGGATGACCTGACGACATTACGCACCGCGCTGGAACGGCTGGACAGCGAAGGAACACTTCGTGACATCGCTCATCTTAGCTTAGACCTATCAGCCACCCTTGAAGCAGCGCTGGCGAAGACAGGCGAACATCGTGATTGGCTGACGCAACTGAAGCAGCGTATCAGCGAAGTCAGCGACTATGCCGCTGCGCGGATGGCAGCCCACGAACAACTGGCTCGAACGTGCCTCGAACTCAGTGATGCCGAGCTGGATTTCCTGTTCGACGAGTCTCGGCAATTGCTCGCCATTGGATTCAACGTCGCCGAGCACCGGCGCGACGACAGCTTTTACGATCTGCTGGCTTCGGAGGCGCGGCTGACCAGCTTCGTGGGGATCGCGCAGGGCCAGTTGCGGCAAGAGCATTGGTTTGCATTGGGTCGCCTGCTAACAGGATTTGACGGCTCGACCACGCTCCTTTCCTGGAGTGGTTCGATGTTCGAGTACCTCATGCCGTTGCTGGTCATGCCGAGCTTTGACAAAACGCTGTTGGATCAAACCTACAAGTCGGCCGTGGCGCGGCACATTGCTTACGGTGCCAGCCGCAAGGTGCCCTGGGGGATGTCCGAGTCCGGATACAACCTCACGGACGTGCATTTGAACTATCAGTACCGGGCCTTCGGCATACCGGGTTTGGGATTAAAACGGGGGCTGGCCGATGATCTCGTGATTGCGCCCTACGCGTCCGTAATGGCGTTGATGGTTGCTCCCCATTCGGCATGCGCCAATCTACGACGACTGACCGCCGCTGGCTTCGCAGGCAGATACGGCTACTACGAGGCCATTGATTACACGCCGACGCGACTCACACGTGGCCAATCTTTCGCCGTCGTGCGGTCGTTCATGGCTCATCACGAAGGGATGAGTTTCTTATCGCTTGCCTATGTCTTGCTCGATCGTCCGATGCAGCGACGGTTTGAGGCTTACCCACCGTTTCAAGCCACCGCCTTGCTCCTGCACGAGCGAGTTCCCAAGGCGACGCCGGTCTCTCTACGCTCGTCGGAAAGCGCTGAAGTGTCTCGACCAGCGGCGGGGGCCGAAGCCCGGATGCGAGTCCTGAATACGCCGCACACACCGATCCCGGAAGTCCACTTGCTTTCCAATGGGCGGTATCACGTCATGATGACCAACGCCGGCAGCGGATACAGCCGCTGGAACGATCTCGCGGTGACTCGTTGGCGCGAGGATGTCTCCCGCGACGATATGGGCACGTTCTGTTATCTCCGGGACGTCGCGTCGAACGATGTGTGGTCCGTCGGATTTCAGCCGACACTTAAAACGTCGCCCGCTTATGAGGCGATCTTCCCACAGTCACGGGCAGAGTTTCGGCGACGCGACTTTGAACTGGAAACGCACACCGAAGTGACCGTGTCGCCCGAAGATGATGTCGAACTGCGTCGCATCAGTATCACGAACAATTCCCGGCGCCGACGCACGATTGAATTGACGAGCTATGCCGAAGTCGTCTTGGCCAGCGCGGCGGCCGACGCGTCGCATCCGGCCTTCAGTAACTTGTTTGTCCAGACGGAGATCATCCGCGACCGGCAGGCGATTCTGTGTACGCGCCGGCCCCGTTCGCACCAAGAGCAGCCACCTTGGATGTTGCATTTAATGTCGGTACACGGGACGTTAGTCGGCACGACTTCCTATGAAACCGATCGATCCAAGTTTCTGGGCCGGGGACGCGGTGTGGCCGAGCCTCAGGCCATGGCGCGCCCCACTTTACTCTCGAACAGTGAGGGTTCGGTGCTCGACCCGATCGTGGCCATTCGCTGCACGGTTTCCATCGAACCTGGGGAAACAGCCGTAGTCGACGTCGTCACCGGCGTGGCGGAAAATCGCGATGTGGTCATGGGACTCGTTGAGAAGTGCAGCGACCGACATCTGGCCGACCGCTTGCTCAACCTCGCGTGGACCCACGGCCAAGTCATCTTGCAGCAACTCAATGCCACCGAGGCCGAAGCTCAACTCTACGGCCGACTCGCCAGTTCGATCATCTACGCCAGCGGCTTGCGACGCGCTAGTGCCAGCGTGTTGGCCAACAACGTGCGTGGTCAATCGGGTTTATGGGGACATGGCATCTCCGGCGACTTGCCGATTGTCCTGCTGCGTATCGCCGATCACAGCAAGACCGACCTGGTACGGCAACTGATCAAGGCCCATGCCTATTGGCGATTCAAAGGATTATCCGTCGAGCTCGTGATTTGGAACGAAGATCAGTCGGGATACCGTCAATCGCTGCAAGACGAAATCGTCAGTCTCATCGCCGGCAGCACCGAGGATCATGTCGCGGAACGACCCGGCGGAATCTTTGTGCGGCGGCCCGAACAGATGTCCGAAGAAGATCGCATCCTCATGCAAAGCGTGGCCCGAGTCGTCCTGACCGATCGTGGCGGCATCTTGGCGGATCAGATCGACCGACGAGGCCGGCGCGACATAAGCATGCCAGCACTTGTTCCCACGAGCAACCGCAAGACCGACGTTGCCGCCGCGCCCGAGTTGCCGTTCCGCGAGCTGATCTGTGCGAACGGACTGGGCGGTTTTACGCCCGACGGTCGCGAATACGTGATCACGACCGGCCGCTCCCAGCGGACGCCAGCCCCGTGGTCGAACGTCTTGGCCAACCCTCAGTTTGGCAGCGTGGTCACGGAAAGCGGACTCGGATATACGTGGTTCGAGAACGCCCACGAGTTTCGACTGACTCCGTGGTACAACGAACCGGTTACCGACCGCAGCGGCGAATTGCTTTATCTTCGAGACCAGGAGAGCGGGCGATTCTGGTCTCCCACGCCGCTGCCAACTCCAGGCCAAAACGCGTACGTCACCCGCCACGGCTTTGGATATAGCATCTTCGAGACAACGGAAAACGAGATCACAACGGAACTGACGGTGTACGTGGCGATGGACGCTCCGATCAAATTCTATTCGTTGAAGGTCAAGAACACCTCCGAACGAACACGCCAGCTATCGGCGACTTGCTGTCTCGAATGGGTACTGGCGGAGTTGCGTCCGAAATCGCTCATGTACGTGGTGACCGAAGTCGATCCCAAGACCGGAGCGCTGTTGGCTCGCAACCCGTACAACTCCGAGTTTCCTGGCCGAGTTGCCTTTCTCGATTCGGCGGCGCCGCAACGCACGGTTACCGGTGACCGTACCGAGTTCTTCGGGCGTAACGGCACTGCAGCCAACCCGTCGGCGATGGGCCGCACGCGTCTTTCGGGCAAGGTTGGGTCGGGGCTCGATCCGTGTGGCGCGATGCAAGCCGAGTTCGAAATTCCACCAGGAGAGGAACGCGAGATCGTTTTCACCCTCGGAGCGGCCGCGAGTGTCGAAGAAGCACGCGTCTTGATCCAACACTACCGGGGCGTTGAGCCAGCCCGGCAAGCACTAGAAGGAGTGTGGCACTACTGGCAGCGAACGCTGGGCACGGTCCACGTGGAAACCCCTGACCAGGGTCTCAACACGCTGGTCAATGGTTGGCTGCTCTACCAGACACACGGCTGCCGCCTGTGGGGACGGAGCGGCTTTTACCAATCCGGCGGCGCGTTCGGGTTCCGCGATCAGTTGCAGGACGTTATGGCCTTGGCACATGCCGAGCCCCGGCTGATGCGCGAACATCTGCTCCGCGCCGCAGCCCATCAATTTGTCGAAGGAGACGTTCAGCACTGGTGGCATCCTCCCGCAGGACGCGGTGTGCGCACGCACTTTTCGGATGACTACCTGTGGTTGCCGCTGGCGACCTGCCAGTACGTCAAACAGGTCGGCGACACGGGAGTCCTTGACGAGCAGGTTCCGTTTCTCGAAGGCCGACCAGTCCAACCCCACGAGGAGGCCTATTATGATTTGCCGAGTCAATCGAGTGAGTCCGCGGGGCTTTATGAACATTGCGTCCGCGCGATCGAGAATGGCTTGCGGTTTGGCGAACACGGCCTGCCGTTAATGGGATGCGGTGACTGGAACGACGGGATGAATCTGGTCGGCGCGGAGGGTAAAGGCGAAAGCGTGTGGTTGGCGTTCTTTCTGGTGCATGTGTTGCAAGAGTTTTCTGCGGTCGCCCGGTTGCGGGACGACGCGGCATTTGCCGAGAAATGCCTCACCCAGGCCACACAATTGAAAGCGAACATCGAGAGCAACGCCTGGGATGGCGAGTGGTATCGGCGGGCCTACTTCGACAGTGGCGAGCCCCTGGGATCGGCCAGCAACCTCGAATGCCAAATCGATTCGATCCCCCAAAGCTGGTCAGTCCTCTCCGGCGCTGGGGCTCCCAATAGAACTCGACAGGCGATGCAGGCCGTCAATGATCGTCTCGTACGGCGCGAGCACTCGTTGATTCAGTTGTTTGATCCGCCGTTTGACAAGTCGCCCTTGGACCCGGGCTATATTAAGGGCTACGTGCCGGGCGTCCGGGAAAACGGCGGCCAGTACACGCATGCGGCGATCTGGACCGTGATGGCGTTTGCAGCCCTGGGCGACTCGCGGCGCGCTTGGGAATTGCTGGGGCTAATCAACCCGCTCAGTCACGGCTCGACGCCAGCGGGCATCGCAACCTACAAAGTCGAGCCGTACGTCGTGGCCGCTGATGTGTATGCCGTCGCACCGCACATCGGTCGCGGTGGCTGGACGTGGTACACCGGGTCAGCCAGTTGGATGTACCGGCTGATTGTCGAGTCGCTGCTGGGCCTGCGGCTAGAGACGGATAGGCTGTTGTTTTTCCCGTGCCTGCCGGACGAATGGCGGTACTACAAACTGCACTATCGCTACCGCGACACCTTTTATCACATCACCATCCAGAACAATGGCGGCGGCAAAACGAGCCGCGTTACCCTCGACGGAGTCGAGCAACTCGACAAGGCCATCCATTTGGTTGATGATCGCCAAGACCATTTCGCCGACGTTGAAATTGGCTGAGCCAGGACGCGCGAGGCTAATTCACGCGACGCCATTGGTCGGCGGTTAACCCGGAAACAACCAGTTCGATCGTTCCGGATCGCTCGCCGGGGATCGCCAAGAGTAGAGCCAATTCGGGCCGGGCGCGAACAAACTCCACGCTCGCTTCGACTCCCATCACAAAGCAGGCGGTGGCCAAAGCATCCGCTTCGGCCGCCGTGGGAGCCAACACCGTCGCCGAGAGAATTCCCGTCGCCGGCCAACCGTTGCGGGGATCCAGCACATGACCATAGCGTTGGCCGCCGAAATGGAAGAACTGATTGCCGGAACCCGATGTGCCCAACGCTCGATCGCGCACATCAATCTCCGCCAGTGGCAACTCGTGGCGGAGCGGATGTCGCAGCGCGATCGTCCAACCTTGTGGCGAAGACTCATGACCCTCGCGAGCGCCGCGCGCCAGGATGCTGCTACGACCACCGTGGATCATGAAGTTCTCGACGCCACGTGACAACATGAGTTCCGCACAGCGATCTAGCGCATAGCCTTTGCCGATCGCACCCAGATTGATCTCCAAGGCATCGCGTTGGAACTGTATCGTGCTCGACTCGGGATCGAGCAAGATCCGGTCGGTGCCCACGAGTTCTAGGGCTTCCGCAATCGCCGGTTCATCAGGAATTTTTCCCTCGCGGCGATGAAAGCCCCACAGTTTCCACAGCGGTCCCGTGGTGATGTCAAACGCTCCGGCGGTCTGTTGATGGAGCTCGACGGCTTGCCGCAACAAACCAAACAGCCGCGTCTCGACAGCCACCGGACGCTCGGCGGCCCTACGGTTAATTTGTGATAGTTCGCTATGACCACGAAACCACGACATCTGGTCTTCCAAGGTTTCGAGCAGATCCAGCGCGTCCAAGGCCGCCTCGGTACTGCCCGCATGTTGCCCCGCGTTCAATAGGATTTGAAACTCGCAAGCCATCGCGGTGCGGTCGATCTGAATCAGATACGCTCCGCGGTCTTGGAGAGACGATGAACCAGCGGAAGTCTCCGCGGCGAGCTTCGTTGCGTCATCCGCACGGGCTCGCTGAGTTGCGGGCGCGTCCGGAAGTATCGCGGAGACCGCATCCAGTGCGGCTTGCCCGGTGAGAAACTGTCGGCGGCTGGATTTGCGTTTCGCGGCCATGGTCTCGCAATCGCCGCACCGGCAACTACTTCTTGGACCAGTCCCGCCGTTGGCGCGAACTGGGAATGCCCATCTTTTGGCGATACTTGGTGATGGTTCGACGAGCGACTTTCAGCCCGTGTTTTCTGAGCTCTTCGACCAGATGATCGTCGCTCAACGGATCGCTCTTATCCTCAGCATCGACGACTTCTTGAAGCTTGATCCGAATCGCGTCCCAAGCCACCTCCTCGCCATCATCGCTTTGCGTGCCTCCCACAAAGAAACGGCGTAGTGGCAAAATTCCGCGCGAGGTCTGAATCCACTTGTCATCCACAGCGCGACTGACCGTCGTGACATGCACGCCCACTTGATCGGCGATCTGCTGCATCTTCAACGGTTCGATCGCCTCGGGGCCTTCCTCCAGAAATCGTTTTTGATAGTCGACGATGGCTTGCGCAACCCGAGTCAGAGTCGAACGCCGCTGGTTGATGGAATCGATCAGCCATTGAGCGGCGTTGATCTTGCGTTTGATGAACTCCCGTTCGTCGGGGGTCGCGGTGCCATCCGCTAACCGGCGTCGATAATACTCGCTGATATAAAGCTGCGGTATGCGATCGTCGTCCATCACGACCTTGTAGGAGCCGTCCTCTTGCAGTTCGAGTCGGACGTCGGCGGTGACGGCGGGGACGAACGTTTCCGCAAACACGCCGCCGGGTTTGGGGTTCAGCTTGCGAAGCTGCGACCAGGTTTCCTGGATTCGTTCGATCGTGTATCCGGTTGCCTTCTGCACGGCGGGAAGACGATTGTCGCGCAGGTCTTCCAAGTGGGATGAAATTAGCTTCTTCATCTCCGCATAGAACGGCATGTCCGGTCGCAATTGAGCCAGCAGGCACTCTTTTAGATCCCGCGCCGCGATACCGGGTGGATCAAGCTGCTGGACGATCTGCAGGGCCAGCTTGGCAAGTTCCAACTGCTCGGGTCCGGCCGAAGGCGGCAAGAGATCCTGGAGCGTCGAGCGAAAGTATCCGCCATCGCGCGGATCAAGGGTCGAGACGATGCGTTCGGCGAGTCGCTGAATCTCCGGACTCAACTCCAATTCGCCCAACTGATGATTCAGATAGTCTTGGAGTGACTCGGGACGTTCGACCAGATTGGCAATGGCATCGTGCTTGCGATCCGACTCTTCCGCCATGCGGTTGGCCGATGTCCGCGACCGCTCTTCAAAGTAATCGGGGACTTCGCGGTCCAGATCCAACAGTCGCTCGAAGTCGTCGGCGTTATCGCCGTTGCCGTCGACCACCAGCTCCTTCTCGTTCTCGGCCGGAGCGTCGGGGTTTTCGCGTTCCGGTTCATCCCGCTCAAGCTCCTCGTCGGGCTCGGCCAACTCCAGCACCGGATTCTCATTCAGCTCC
>JBGTHH010000990.1:0-3168 GCA_041746275.1 Pirellulaceae bacterium
GGTGCGCGAGATCGCCACCGCCGGCGTCGACGCCGTGCTTGTGCAAGACCTGGGAGTGGCCAGGCTGGTGCGCGCGATCTGTCCCGACCTGGCCATGCATGCCTCGACCCAGATGACGCTGACTAGTGCCGAATGCATTCAAGTCGCCGAACAACTCGGGATCGAACGCGTTGTCCTGGCACGGGAACTCTCGATCGCCGAGATCGCCGCCATTCGCCGCCAGACGTCTATGCCGCTGGAAGTCTTCGTCCACGGCGCGTTGTGCGTCGCGTATTCGGGACAATGCTTGACCAGCGAATCGCTGGGCGGGCGCAGTGCGAATCGGGGACAATGTGCCCAGGCCTGCCGTTTGCCTTATGACTTGATCTGCGACGGGCAGGATGTTGACTTGGGCCCGATGAAGTACTTGCTCAGCCCGCAAGATCTGGCAGCGTACGAACTGACCCCCGATTTGATCGCGGCCGGCATCTGCTCGTTCAAGATCGAGGGTCGCCTCAAGTCACCGGAGTATGTCGCCAACATCACGCGCCACTATCGGCAAGCGATCGACAGCGCCATGCGGGGGCTTCCGGTTCACTTCTCGAAGCAACAGGTGCAAGAGATGGAGCTGTCGTTCTCGCGCGGCTTCTCGCCGGGCTGGCTACGTGGCTGCGACCACAAGATGCTCGTGCCGGGGCTCAGTTCCGCGAAGCGCGGCGTGTTGTTGGGTGAAGTGCGAGGCATTCAAGGCGAGCGAGTCCACGTGGCGATCGCTTGCTCCATCGCGCGCGGTGACGGAATTGTTTTTGCCGGAGACCGTGAACACGCGGAAGAGCAGGGGGGGCGCGTGTTTCAAGTCTATCGCGCAGGTCGAGTTCAGGATGATCCCGTCGACTCGGGGATCGTCGAACTGACGTTTGATCGACGAGCGATCGCCCTGGACCGACTGTACGTGGGACAGCAGGTCTGGAAGACCGATGATCCACAGTTGACGATTCGATTGCGCAAGACCTTTTCACAGGCCGATCCCGTGCGACGCGTGCCGCTGGATCTGACGGTCGTCGCCCAAGTGGGCCAGCCGCTACGCATCACCGGGCGCGCTGCGACTGGAGCAACGTGTCAAGCAAACTCCGACCAGCCGTTGTCCGAGGCCATGCGCCATCCGTTGACCGAGGAAGTTTTGCGTCAGCAATTAGGACGATTGGGTGGCACGGTTTACGAACTGCGCGATCTCAAGGCTCGAATCGTTGGCCAACCGATGGTGCCTTTGAGTGTGTTGGGTCAGTTACGGCGGGAGATGATTTCGCAACTCGCGACCGAACCGACCGAAACATCTCGGACCATCGCGGCGGAGTCGGTGTTGCCCGGCCTGCGGCAAACGATCGTGGCTCCCGAGCCGAATTCGTCGCAGGTTGACCTGTCCGTGCTATGTCGATCGATGAATCAACTTCAAGCCGCGCTCGAGGCGAACGTTACACATGTCATCGCCGACTTTCAAGACATTCGAGAATACGCCGCAGCGGTCACGATGTCGCACGCCTGCGGAGCGACGATCTACCTGGCCACGCCCCGCATTCAGAAACCGAGTGAAATGGGCATCTTGCGAGTACTCTTGCGACACGGCGCGGACGGGATCCTTGCACGGCATCTTGCGGGCTTGGCGTTTTATGCTCAACAAGGCGTTCCGGTGGTCGCCGATTTTTCCCTGAATGTGACCAACGAACTAACGGCTCAGTTTCTGATCGAGCTGGGCGCGCGGCATCTGACCGCTTCGTACGATTTGAATCGCGACCAGTTGCTGGACCTGGTTTCCGCTGTCCCCGCACCGTGGTTGGAAGTCGTCATCCACCAACAGATGCCCATGTTCCACATGGAGCACTGCGTCTTCTGTGCGGTTTTGTCGCCCGGCACCAACAAAACGAATTGCGGTCGACCTTGTGACCACCACGTGGTGAAGCTGCGCGACCGCATCGGCAAGGAGCATCCGCTGACCGCTGATGTCGGCTGCCGCAACACGCTCTTTAACGCCACGCCGCAAAGCGCCGCTGAAGTCGTTCCGACTCTCTTGTCACACGGCGTGCGCCGCTTTCGCATCGAATTGGTGGAAGACGATCCACTGCAGATCCCGCGCGTCGTTCATCTGTATCGCGAACTGCTGGCGGGACGCGTCACGGCCTCGCAGGTCTGGCAACAACTGCAAGCCAGCAATCGCGTCGGCGTGACTCGGGGCACGCTGGAAGAACGCCGCAATCCGCTGGCGATCCTGTAACCGCGTCTAGTTGGACCGCGATCCATCGTCCCGACGAAGCCGTTGGTAGTCCTCGGGAGTATCGAGGTCATCGTGAATGTGTCTGTCGTCACATGCGATCTCGCGAACCTCATGACGCTGCAACAAAACATTGACGCCTTCCTCGTCGCGCAAGCCAACAACCTCGCTGGCGAGACTCCACGGAAAGAGCACGGGATGCCCACGTTTTCCGCCTGCGTGCGGGACCAGGATACGCGGCGACGCGGTGTCGTGGGAGGCGAGCAGTTGATCAATGATCGTGGGAGCGAGTCGCGGCAGGTCAGCCGGAGCCAGCAACCAGACATCGCTTGCTGCGGGAGCGAACGACCGTCGAACATGTTCCAAGGCCGCGCTGACCGAGTCCTTCATCTGCGGCGGAGGGATCGTCGGGATCACCAGCGTGACACCCCGTTCGCGACACAGTTCCGCCAGTCGCTGCTGATCCGCTCGCGCCACGACAAGCACCTCGTCGACGTGGCTGGTTTGCCACGCGCTGAGCACCGTTTCGATGACCGTGACTGTGCCCCACGGCAACCACAGTTTATCGGTGCGCATCCGCGTGCTCTGTCCCGCGGCCGGAATCACGGCAAAGCTGCGGAAGGTCACGGCCCCAGCCTCCGCTTACGGCGTGACGGGAATCGCTTCGGGTCGGCCCGGAACGATACCGCGTCGATTGCGATGCGATACGAGTTCGGCACAGATGCTCACCGCGATCTCTGGGACCGTTTGTGAACCGATATCGATACCCAAGGGCGCATGCACGCGTTCGAGCGCGGCGGGCGAGATACCGGCTTCGACTAAGTCGTCGAAGATCATTTTGATCTTGCGCCGGCTACCGATCAGCCCCACGTAACGGGCCCCGCGATCGGCCAGATAGTACAAGGCTTGCTCGTCATGATGAT
>JBGTHH010000991.1:0-4506 GCA_041746275.1 Pirellulaceae bacterium
ACACGCCGCTGCAAGCCCTGATCCTGATGAACGATCCCACCTACATCGAAGCAGCTCGCAAGCTGGCGGAGCGAGTCTTGAGCGAAGGGGAAGCAACCGACGAGCAACGCTTGACATTCGCCTTTCGCGTGGTGACCGGCCGCCTGCCCAAACCGGCTGAAGAGAATGTATTGCGAGAAGTGCTCCGCGGGCAGATTAAACTGTACGACGATCGCCCGGAAGCGGCCGAGGAATTGTTGAGCAACGGCGACGCGGCAGCAGACAATCGATTCGACTCGCGGGAGTTGGCCGCTTGGACCATCCTGTCCAGTGTCTTGCTGAATCTTGATGAAACCGTCACGAAGAGCTAATCCAATATGAATCCTCTCCAAACCCGCTCGCAGCTAGAAACGCGTCGCCATTTCTTCGGTCGGACCGCCACGGGGATTGGCGCGGCCGCACTCGCCTCGCTCTTGAATCCCCATTTGTTAGAGGCGGATGGGAAGCGTGTCGGCGAGCCGGGCGTGCTGTCTGAATTGCATGGGGCTCCCAAGGCGAAACGCGTGATCTATCTGGTCATGTCCGGCGGGCCGTCGCATATCGATTTGTTCGATTACAAACCGCAACTCCGGGAGCATCATGGCACAGAACTTCCCGGCTCGGTCCGCATGGGCCAGCGCGTCACGGGCATGACGTCCGGTCAAAGTTCCTTTCCGTGCGTGGCACCGATGTTTGAATTCCAGCAGCATGGACACAACGGCACGTGGATCAGCGAGCTCTTGCCGCACACGGCCACTGTGGTCGATCAAATTGCCATCGTGAAGTCCATGCATACCGAAGCGATCAATCACGACCCCGCCATTACTTTCATTCAAACGGGACATCAGCAGCCGGGTCGGCCGAGTCTCGGCGCGTGGCTGAGCTACGGATTGGGGACCGACAATCGCAACCTGCCCAACTTTGTCGTACTGATTTCGCAAGGCAGCGGTAACAAGACCGATCAACCAATCTTCTCGCGTCTGTGGGGCAGCGGATTCCTGCCCTCGAAACACCAGGGAGTGCGTTTCCGAACGGGTGCCGATCCCGTACTCTACCTGTCGAATCCCGCCGGCATCGACTCGGCCGTGCGGCAGAGCATGCTCGACGGTGTGACGCGGCTGAATCAACTCGCCGCCGACTCGTTTGGATCGCCGGAAATCAACACGCGGATCGCACAGTACGAGATGGCGTTTCGTATGCAGACCTCCGTTCCGGATCTCACCGATTTGTCCCAGGAACCGCAGCATGTGCTCGACGCCTATGGATTGAAAGAGGACGGTGTCGATGGTGGCTACGCCCGCAACTGCCTGCTCGCGCGCCGCATGGTCGAACGAGGCGTGCGGTTTGTCCAGTTGATGCATCGCGGCTGGGATCAACACGGCAACTTGCCGACTCAGATCCGCGGACAATGCCGCGATGTCGATCAGCCCAGCGCGGCCTTAATCAAAGATCTTGCGCAACGCGGTTTGCTGGACGAAACGTTAGTGATCTTTGGCGGCGAGTTTGGGCGGACGGTTTATAGCCAAGGCAACCTGACCAAGGACAACTACGGACGCGACCACCACGGCCGTTGCTTCTCGATGTGGCTGGCCGGAGGCGGCATCAAGCCGGGAGTTTCCTACGGCCAGACCGACGATTACTGCTACAACATCGTCGACAATCCGGTACACGTGCATGACCTCAACGCGACCATCCTGCACTGCCTGGGCATCGATCACCAACGACTTACCTATCGCTTCCAAGGTCGCGATTTCCGGCTAACCGACGTACATGGTTCCGTCGTCCAGGACCTGCTGGCGTAAGCGTGGATCGTGAGTAATTCGACGCATCGTACGAACCCCCTCCGTCCGGCTGGTTTGCGAACGCACATGCTGGTCGCTTTGGAATCAGTCGCCGTTAGGGAGCCATCAATAATCGCGACGGCGATTCAATATAGGTCTTCAACTCGTTCAGAAACCTCGCAGCCGTCGCCCCGTCGATGAGGCGATGGTCGTACGAAAGACTGAGCGGCAGAATCAATCGCGGTTCTTCGCGGTCGTCGTCGACGAAGACCCGCATGCGACGTGCTCGACCGAGGAGCAGGATGGCGAGTTCCGGCGGGTTGATGATCGGCGTCGAGTAGGTGCCGCCGATCGATCCGAGATTGCTGATCGTGAACGTGCTGCCGTAGAAATCCTCCTGGGTCAGCTTGTTGTCGCGTGCGGATTGCGAGAGCCCTTCGATACGACGCGCAATCTCAGCGACCGATAGCAGATCGGCTTGCCGAAGTGAAGGAACGACGAGTCCCCGATCCGTGTCGACCGCGATCCCGACGTTGACGTACTGCTTGAAACGGATTTCGCCGTTTTGGGCATCGAGAACGGCATTCAGCATGGGATGGTGCTTCAATGTCAATGCCACCGCCTTGACGATCAGTGGCAGAATGGTCAGTTTCACCCCCGCCTCGGCATAGTCCCGCTTGCTTGTTTGACGCAACTGCTCCAATTCCGTGACATCGGCATCGTCGAAGTTTGTCACGCGCGGGATCGTGGTCCACGATTCAAGCATCCGCCGCGCCATGGTTTGCTGTAACTTCGTTAACCGCTCGACACGCACCGCACCAAAAGCATCCGATTCCGGTTCGCCGATGTCGCGCGTATTCTTGCCGTCCGATGTCGCGGCCGGAGGCTCGATCGTCCGCTGCGTCGACACCGTGGCTTTGACGTCTTCGCGGGTAATGCGACCGCCACTGCCTGTACCAGCGACTTGTGCCAAGTCAATATCCACTTCACGAGCATAACGGCGTACCGAGGGACTTGCCGCGAGAGGTGGATCGGTGGGCGACGATCGAAGTGCCTGTCCCGAGGAGTCCTTAGCCTCCGTTTGTTGCGCTTTGTCGGACTCATCCTCGGCTTGCCCAGCGACCGGCTTTCGAGCCGATTTCTTGAGTCTCTTCTTTTCCTTCTTGTCGCTCTTCTTCCGCGCAGGTGGCGCGTCGTCTCGATTAGAACGAGAAGACTCTTCCGCCGCATCGTCATTCTCGGATTGCTCACCGTCAGCGTGCTCTTTTGCTCGGTCTCGCGGCGATTCTTCTTTCTCCGACGCTTCATCCTTTGACGAGGCTTGTTTTTCAGAGTTCTTTTTTGAGTCGTCTTTTGAGTCTTCTCCCGATTCCTTTTCCGAGTCGCCTTCGGAGTCGTCGCCATCGGCCAAACTTAGAAGCAGATCACCGACATGAACGGTATCGCCAGCGGAAACATGCACCTTCTCGACTCTCCCACCCTTGGTCGAAGGAATTTCCGCGGAAGCTTTCTCCGTTTCAACTTCGATAATGCCTTGCTCAGGCTCGATCTCGTCGCCTTCTGCCACGAGCACCTCGAGCACTTCCGCTTCGTCAACTCCTTCGCCAAGCGCAGGTAGTTTAATCTCGATTGCCACGATGTTTACCTCCGAGGCTGTTCGTCTAGGAAGTCGCGATCTTTTCCAGCCAGACCGACTTCACATTTGTAAACTCGCGCATGCCGAAGTCGGATAGTTCCCGTCCGTAGCCGGAGTGTTTCACGCCTCCAAACGGCAAGCGGGGATCGGACTTCACGATCTCGTTGATCGACACACAACCGACGTCTAACACGGCAGCCAATTCTCTGGCACGTGCGACATCCGCCGTCCAGATACTAGCCCCCAACCCGAACCGCGATTTGTTGGCCAACTGCACTGCTTGTTCAACATCGACGACTCGCACGACCGCGGCAACGGGTCCGAAGGTCTCTTCATCGAAGGCTGACATGCCCGGCAGCACGGAGTCCAGCACGGTCGGTGGGTAATAGCAGCCATGCGCATCGAGCGGTTTGCCGCCGCAGCGCAATTGCGCCCCCGCGTCGATACTCTTGATAACCTGTTCGTGAAGGGCATCCACCAGATCGCGTCGAGCGAGGGGCCCGATATCGGTCTCCTCCTCGCGGGGATCGCCCACGGTCAGTGCCTGCATGCCCTCGACGAAGGCTTCGACGAACGCGTCCGCGATCTTCTCGGTCACCAGAAATCGCTTGGCCGCAATACAGCTTTGACCTGCGTTTTGAGTGCGTGCCAGGACAGCTTTCTCCACCGTGAATTCCAGATCCGCATCGTCCAGGACCACAAATGCATCCGAGCCGCCTAACTCCAGGACGCATTTCTTAAGCTCTTCGCCGGCTTGTGCTGCGACGGCCCTCCCCGCGCCTTCGCTGCCAGTCAGCGTTACGGCACACACCGCAGGGTGACGAATCGCGGTTTCGACTTGCTCCTGCGAGATGACTAGCGTCGTAAAAACGCCAGGCGGAAAGCCCGCCTCTTCAAAAATGGCTTCGATGGCCAACGCGATGCCTGTGACATTGTTGGCGTGCTTCAGTAGCCCCACATTTCCAGCGGCGAGTGCGGGTGCCGCGAAACGAAACACTTGCCAGTAGGGAAAGTTCCACGGCATGATGGCTAACACAGGCCCGAGCGGATCGAAACGAATATAACTTTCGT
>JBGTHH010000992.1:0-7027 GCA_041746275.1 Pirellulaceae bacterium
CGGCCAGTTCGCGTCTCCCGCTGGACGGGAGACGCGACGGCCAGCTTGGAAACTGTCCCGCACACGACCACCACATTCATCGCGCCACGACATTCACCGCGCCACCACATTCACTCCGCCACCGCGCCACTCCGCCTGCGGTTGAACGACTTCCTGCAACAGCATCTACCGCCTGAAGACGCACGCGCCAAGGTCGCCGCGTCGCAGGTCATCCTGTTGCTGCTCAACAAACTGCTCGTCTCTCGCGAACCGGTTTACGGCGTGGCCGAGTGGGCGTGCGAGTTCGATCCGGGTCTATTCGACTTGCGACCCGAACAAATCAAGCAGCTCAACGACGAGCGCGTCGGGCGGTGCGCGGCAACGCGTCTTTCAAGCGTTGACGGCGTTGCGCGAGCGACTGGTCAGCCCGCGGACAAGCTTTCGTTTACGCGAGAAAGTTGGGGAGGCGGTCGATGCGCTTCTCGACGAACATGCGGTGTGTGAGTTGTTGCGTGTCGAGATCATCTGTTTGAACTGCAATCTCGATGGCGCAAGTCTAGTCGCCACAATGAGAAAGCCCTTTGACCTGTTGGCCAAAGGGCTTGTTTCGAAAGATAGTCGGGGCGACAAGATTTGAACTTGCGACCTCTACGTCCCGAACGTAGCGCTCTACCAGGCTGAGCCACGCCCCGATGGTGCCAACGCTTCTTATCATAACTGCATGCTGCTCATGGTCAACTGGCGATGCAGTCTGTAATCCGTGGAGGTCTTGGCGAGATCTTCCTACTACATAAGTTCGCGGCACAAAAAGGTTCGCATGATGATTCGCCGAAATGGATTCCGAGAGTTCCACGCGGTTATCGTTGCCCCGTGGGCTAACTGGATTTGGTGGATGTATGATCTCGTGCCGAGCAGCTCGTTGGTCGGGAACCATGAACCTTGAGACGACAAGGGTTCACGATCGTGGGGCTGCGAGTGGACGGCAACCGCTTCCCCTGATAGGCTCAAGGCCATGGTGACAACGCGGGATCAAGTCAATCGAGTCTTGGAGTGTATGCGTTCCGCAGCGGCGGCAAATCGGGCTACACCTCGGCGATGCGGCAACATCATTGAGTTGACGACCGATACCGCCGACGAAGTGATGATCGCGGGCGATCTGCATGGGAATCGACTCAACTTCGCCAAGCTCTTACGGCAGGCTCAGTTGGCGGAGCATCCCCGTCGTCATCTTGTGATGCAAGAGGTCTGCCACGGCGGGCCGACTTATCCGGCCAGCAGTGGCTGCATGTCTCACCTGTTGTTGGAAGACATGGCGACGCTCAAAAATACCTTTCCCGAGCAGTTCCATTTCATCTTAAGTAATCATGAATTGGCCGAACTGACCGACTTCGCCATCATCAAATCCGGACGCATGCTCAACCTGAGCTTTCGAACGGGTTTGCAGGATTTCTATGGCGAGCATGCCGAGGATATCCGACAAGCCTACCTCGAATTCTTGATCAGTTGTCCGCTGGGGGTCCGGCTTCAATCGGGCGTCTTCATCTCGCACAGTGTGCCCGTCAACGTCGATTGCAGCAGTTACGATTGCGAGATTTTTCACCGGCCTTTGGGAGAAGGCGACTTTCGTCCGCAGGGACCGATTTTTCGCTTGGTCTGGGGGCGTGATTTTCGGGAACAGAATGCCGCCGCCTTCGCGAAGCTGGTAAATGCCGATGTGCTCGTCCACGGGCATGAACCATGTTCCATCGGATATCTCGTGCCAAATACGCGCCAAGTCATTCTGGATTGCTGTGGGGACGACGCTTGTTTTGCGATCCTGCCTGTCTCCGGCACGCTGACACATCAGGACGTCGTCGGTCGCATTCAACATCTATCCGAGCGGCGAGGTGGCGAGCCGCAGCTTGATCAGCCGAATGCGACTTCTTCGCCGTAAGCTCTCCAGAAAACTTGCTGAGTTCGATCCACCGCGTACGTGTCATCCTCCATCGCTTTAAGAGGTTGCCGCGCGATCGCCGAACATTCAGTTCCAATCATCGGTTCGTGCTTCCGCGGACCCGGATGAGGCGGTGCCCGTCACGAGCTCCATCATCCAGGTATCCATGTCGTGAAGCATCTGCGTATTGAGTTCGTCGCCACAAGGATATTGGCGCAACGTCACCGAGAGGCCGGCCACATGGAATAAACGCAGTTCGTCGCACGTGCGTTCGACGGGGTATTGAACTGAGTCGCGTCCGTGCGCAATGAACAACGGCAAGTGGCGGGCGGCGTCCAAATGCGTCAGGGGCGTGCGATCCAACGGGAACGGGCCGCCCAGCGAAAGGATGCCGGCAAAACGCTCGGGATTCCGCAAGCCAATTTGAAAGGCGGTGGTCCCACCCGCGGCGAAACCCGCGAGAAAGATTCTTCGCGGCGCGATATGGAACTTCGCGGTCGCGGCTTCAATGCACTCGAACACGCGTTGCTCGGCGGAGATGAGTGACTGATCCGCCGCGTCCCAGGTGAAGCCTTGGTTCACCAATCGTTGGGTCCCGCGCGGACCGACCGCCGCGTAATTGCGCATGCTGATTAACGGCATCACGCGTTGCAACTGACGTTCGTCATCCGCCGGACCATGCAGCCAGACGAGCAAGGGATACGCGTAGTTACGCTCGTAATGCAGCGGTGCGAACAGCGAGCAATGCTGGCTGGGATGATGGGTCGCGCCGGCAATGGCGTGCTGAACAGTCGAGGCGGAAGAGGGAGAATTGACAGCGAGTTCTTGGGGAAGAAGCTGGATTCGGTTCATGCTTGGTCGCTCAGGAAAGACGTCCCTGGGCCTGGCTCACGACCGGCGAGGAACGATGTGCAACAAGAGTCAAAGGAACCAGAAGCGTCGCATTGATCTACGCAGGGCGTCATCATGTCGCAGGTTGTAAGTCAGTGATCTCGAAATGTCAACGTCAACGAGCGAGACATTGATACGGTAGCTCCGCCGCTTTCAATGTGGGTGCGACGATCGAACCGTGCTGTCGGACGCTCACGCTAGCAGTGGGACTTAGTCCCCCATCAGCTCGTGCATCGTGCCCACGAGTTCTCGAACCGCGTCGACGCTCTTCTTGAAATCGGCCTGCTCCTGCTCGGTCAACTCCAACTCGATGATCCGTTCCACACCTTTGGCACCCAGGATCACGGGAACACCGACGTAGTAACCACCGACTCCATACTCCTTGTCGCAGTAGGCAGCACAGGGAATGACGCGTTTCTTGTCGCGAATAATCGCCTCGACCATTTGCGCCGTGGCGGCCGCCGGTGCGTAGTAGGCGCTGCCGGTCTTCAATAGTCCCACGATCTCCGCGCCTCCGTTGCGAGTGCGATCGATGATCTCGGCCAGTCGTGATGCGCTGATCAGTCGGGTCACGGGAATACCCCCAACCGATGTGCAACTTGGCATCGGCACCATCGTGTCACCGTGTCCGCCCATCAGCAGCGCCGAAATATCCTCGACGCTCACCCCCAGTTCCATTCCGAGAAACGCGCGATAGCGGGCTGTATCGAGCACACCCGCCTGACCGATAACGCGGTGCGGTGGGAAGCCACTGACTTTCTGGACCTGTTGCACCATCGCGTCGAGTGGGTTGCTGACGACGATGATGACCGCTTCGGGACTCGTCTCTTTGACTTGCTCCGCCACGGCACTCACGATCTTGGCGTTGGTGCTGAGCAAGTCATCGCGACTCATGCCGGGCTTGCGTGGAATTCCGGCGGTGATCACAACCACATCGCTGCCACGCGTGGGTTCATAATCGGTGGCACCCGTGATGTTGGAATCGAAGCCCACGATGGGCGAGGCCTGCATCAGGTCAAGAGCCTTCCCCTTGGGCATGTCTCCCGCCGCCGGGATATCGACGAGGATGATGTCGCCCAATTCCGCGGCCGCGCACCAGTGCGCGGTGGTCGCTCCCACATTTCCGGCACCCACAATCGTGATCTTCGCTCGACGCATGACATTTCTCCGAGGCAATCGCTGAGGACGGTTACCGCCAAGTTGGGACGAAGCCGCTCGGCGGCGACATGTGGTAAACTTCCACAGACTCGAATATCCGGTTGAAACGCAGGACGTCAAGTGGGCACTCGCCGGGAAAGAGCGTGAGCGACCGTCGTCACGAACGGAGTATCGAGAATCCTTTGTCGGAGGAAAGCGTCTTGCGACTGTCGCGGACGTCACTCCAAATGGCTGAAGTCGCCTTCGTCGCGCGACGAGATCGCGCCATCGTTCAGCGATTGGCCTGGCGGCAGTTCGTAGCGCGGCCCGAGTACTTTGCGCTGGAACCGTGAGTCGCTTCGGCTTGCACGCCACAACATGAACCATGCCACGGCGACAAGTGCGACGAATACGATTGCGACACCGATCCCGAAATAGGAATTGCCCGCCGTCGCGGGCGATACCACATGCGGTTCGACTCCCATGAACATCGGACTGACTTGCAGTTGATGTTGATCGAAGGCCGATACAAACCGCGAGCGATAAGCCCACAGCTTAAAAAACGATGCCGGGATCGTCACCTCGGTGCTGATGTCGGCTCCTTCGGGTAACCCAGGCGGGAGCCGCAAGACACAGACTGTTACCGGAAACGTATTGGTGAACGTGGGGCTCTCTTCGTGGTCACGACTGCCCAGACGAACCACTTGGTCTCCCAGCGGAATGAAGACGTCCAATTGATAGTAATGATCCATGCCGAATCGTTCTTGCACGTCCGCATCATCCACGCGAATTCTCAAGGCGCGGCGGGCCGTGCCGCGAACAAGCATCAAGCGGCCATGTTGCGTCGCGGGTGTTGGCAACAGCGACGCCAAGTCTACGTCCTCCAACACCCGTGCGCGGAATTCATCCCGGTTCGAGTTCCCCACGGCAGCCAATAACTGGTAGAACGCTTCGCGGTCGCCCTGCGATAAGGGCTTGCGATGGAGTCGTCGAACGTCGTCGAACAAACCGATATCCATGCCCAACGACGCCAAGTAAGTTTGATCGGGGGTGATGCCTCGCGCCGCATCGCTCTGATCCGGCAGCCAAGCCACACGCGGTGTGGCGAACACATACTCAGTCCGATCATCAGACACGCGACCTTGTTTTAGAAACAGTCCGATGGCCGAGATCGGTTGATTGCCGGCCCCGTCGCGCAGCCAAGCCTCGGGAATCTCACGCACACAGAGTACGGCCACATCGGGTCGCCCGTCGAGACTTGCCATGACACGATAATAGTGATCGAACTCCAGATGCTCGGCGGTTTCCGGCAAGATCTCCACTCGCTCGATGTTCATCGTCCGACCGCGAAGCAAAAACGCGTCGGCGCGATGGCTTCCAGGATTCGCTGCGACAGCGGCTAATTCTTCCGACGGCTTGGCCCAGCGTTGTAGATCGTTGAGTGGGAAACGTGGCAGCCGGTAAAGAATGCTAAGGATGGTCTCCTCGTCCCGCGCACCCAGGGGTTCGCCATCCACGAAGACGGCCAATTGGCTATCATCAATGCTGAACAAATGGAGCAGTTCCCGGGGACTCGTCAAACGCCGAGCTGGTAGATTGCCGAGTTGATCTTGCTGATCGGCCCAAGGCAGCTTGCCAAACGCGGGATCTTCCACCTCGGCTGGTTGCTGGTTGACCGCCGATTCCGCAGTCCGAGCAGGAGGCTCGTCATTAGCAACCTCTTGCGCCAGGCCTGACCAACTCATCAACACCGAAGTCAGTGTGAGCAGAATCAATGCTCTTGGGCGGGCACGAAACATGAAGCTGCAGGTCGTGGCGCGCGCTGTCACTCGGATTTTCCTCGTTCCATTTGTTCGCGTTGCCGCAAAGCTTCCGTAATGGTTGGGCCGACTTTTTTCTCGGCCAGAGCGGCAAATTGTTCCGGTGTGGTCTCGCGTGTCAGGCTGATCGCCTCGGTCGGCCGCGAATTGCTCGACCGAAAAACCCATCGTGCGATCGAGAACGCTAACACTGCGACCACGAACACAACCGCTAGGGTCGTGCCGATCGTCGGCAGACGTATTGGAGTCTGGGGAGGCGCTGGGAACCAAGTGGGAGTATTCGCCAATACGAGCGGAGCGGTGCGAATACCATCGTGGGCTTGATAGGCCCAGCGTTTGAAGAAGTATCCGCTGACAGCCAGTTCCTCGTGCAACGCGGTGTGTTCGGTGCCAATCTCGGGAAACTGGTCAGGTGTCCGCAGGGCATAGACGACGATTGGCGAGTCCGAGCCATCGCCGGGCCGCAGCCAGAACACGTAGTAGTGCCTTATACCCAAGTCATTTTGCGGAGCCGCGACACGATACGCCAACTCCGCTGTCCCGCGAACATGGACCAGTTCACCACGATACTCTTGCGGTTGGCGAAAGAGTTGAACAAAGCCGACGGTATCACTGGACCGAGTCGACAGCGTAGCCTCGTCGAGCGATTGCAACTTCTCCAGGCAGCGAAACCAAGCCATCTGCTCTTGAGGTCGCCACACCATATCGTCGCGAACTTCCGAGAGTGCCAATTCGTCGAGCGTCGCTTGAAGTTGTGCCAGCGCCGATCGATCGGAATCGCTCCACGGTTGTTCGTCGAGCACCGCCTGCAACGCGCGGCTCAGTGAGTTCGTCCACTCGTGCTCCAAGCTACGTAACGCCTGAAGTAGCTGGCCGCGTTGCTCCGCGGGCAGTTCATCGCCAGACACGAGTACCGCCTGGTTCGCCTTCTCTAAATAGTCCGTCCAGGATTCATCCAACTTAGCAAACGTTTGCGACCAAATCTGTCGGTCCCGCGCATCGAGCACGAAGTCAGATCGCGAACTGCGTAAGACACGAATCAAAGTCTTCCGCTCGTCACGGTCCAAACCTTTCAGAATTCCGCGCCACACGTCCAACCGAATGCGCTGACTCCCGGCTGCGGCGTCACGTTCCGCCAAGATAGTTTGCGAGAGTTCCGTGACGTCCGTGGGCGGCGCGGTGATGCCTTGATTGGCATAGACCGTCCCCGGCGGATCTTCACTACGTGGTGGCGCGGAAGGAAGGCGTGTATCGAGCGGCTCGGCAA
>JBGTHH010000993.1:0-6868 GCA_041746275.1 Pirellulaceae bacterium
GAGTACTTTGAAGTCCCTGCCCAGGATCGAGCCTACAAACACGAACATCTCAGCAAGGTGTCCTGGGCCGCTAGGCTGGGCCAAGTTCCGTCGTTGGAGGAACTGGAGCAAGTGGGCAGCTTGACCGATATGGGTAGTGCCGAATATCGATACTCCTGGGCCTGGGTACATTTCATGCTGCATGGTCCTGCGGAAGCCCATGCCGAGCTTGTGGCCTTCCTCGACGACCTGCGGGTGCACTCGCCCCCCGGCCAATTAAGCGTTCGCTTGCGTCGCCGCATTCCCGATCTGGAACGACGCTATCGAGACCATTTTCGTAGTTGGAAAGAGTAGCACCGTAGTCCGGAACAAGGCTTGGTACCGTTCCGGAAACCTCAAACACAAACAAACCTATCATCACCACGAGATTTCCCGAGGAGGACAGACCATGAGAATTCAAGCGACCATCCAACAGAGTATTGTCTGGCTGGCGGCTGTGGGTCTATTGATCCCTCAAGTCGGCCTCTCGGCCGGCCGCGACGGACAAACGCCGATCCGCGATCTCGCGCTCCAACCCGGCGCGACCCTGCAGGGAGTGCTGCTGACGGTTGAAGGACAACCGGCGGCTAACCAGTCGGTCGTCCTCCTCAGCCATCATGAACCGGTTGCCCGAGTCTCCACCGGAGCCGATGGACGATTTGCCTTCACTGGGGTGCGACCCGGCCTGCACGCTCTGGCCACTGATCAAGTTCAGCTCGCGGTTCGCGTCTGGTCCCCGTCCGCCGCGCCGCCGTCCGCCGTGAGCGAAGTGCTGGTCGTCACGGAACAAGGCCCCGTCGTGCGTGGAGCTTTTGGCGGCTTCTGGCCCAAGTGGCAACATCCGCTCCTGGTGGGCGGACTCCTGATCACGGCCGGCGTGATCGGCGGTGTGATCGGTTACAATATTCGTGACTTCGATCCCGCCAGTTGAACTCATCGAGTGAAGCGCACTATTTGCGATCTTTGCGCGACATGTGTTCGGCGATCCAGGCTTCCAATTCCGCCAAATCGACGGGTGGCAGCTCCGCGAGATCGGGACGCAGCTTTTGAGCACCATTGAGATAGACGTGAGTAATCTCTTGTTGAACCTTCTCGGTGTTCCAATGCACCAGCACCCGCACACAATTTGGCAGCGAGCCCGGTACGCTGATCTCGTACGAGCACAGCAAGGGAACATCCAGCCACCCTAGTTGCCGCGCTGCCAGAGCGGGAAACTCGGCATCGAGATCGCGCGTGACGGTAAAGATCGCGCTGGCCACATCCGCCGAATCGATCTGATTGAATCGGATCATCAGCGCCAACAGCTTACGCGTCTCCTCCAAGATCGCTTCACGCGAATTGGCTGCGACGGTTGTCGCTCCTCGAACCCCACGGCAGGTCATCATCATCACTCCGAAAACATCTTTCGCGACATCCAGTCGAAATTCCGATCGACATGATCGACCTCGGCTTGTTCGTACGAACCTGCTTGGAACCGGCGGCGTACGCGGTCGCTTACTGGGGCAATAGCAAGTGGCGCAAGACCGTTTGTAGGATGCCCCCGTTGCGATAGTAATCCAGTTCGACCGGTGTGTCGATTCGCACCGTAACTTGGAATTCCTTGACGGCACCCGCGGCATCGGTGGCGCGCACGGTCACTTCTCCACGTGGTTGGAGCGAGTCCCCCAGTCCTTCAATATCAAACTGTTCTTCACCGCTGAGTCCCAGCGATTGCCACGTCTGCCCCGCTCCAAACTCCAGTGGCAACACGCCCATGCCCACTAGGTTGCTGCGATGGATGCGTTCATAACTGGCCGCGATGACGGCGCGAACTCCCAGCATGAACGTTCCTTTGGCCGCCCAGTCGCGACTGCTACCGGTGCCGTACTCCTCGCCGGCAATCAAAATCAGCGGCACGCCTTCCTGGCGATATCGCATGGCGGCGTCGTAAATGGTCGCGGGCTGGCCATCGGGCAAGTGACGCGTCACTCCACCTTCCGTGTCGGGAGCCAGTTGATTTCGGATGCGAATGTTCGCCAGCGTGCCGCGAACCATCACCCGATCATTGCCGCGCCGCGAACCGTAGCTGTTGAAGTCGACGGGCGGCACCCCTTGTTCGATGAGATACTGGCCGGCGGGACTGTTCTTGGCGATCGAGCCCGCGGGCGAAATGTGATCGGTGGTGACCGAATCTCCCAGCAGTGCCAAAACCCGTGCGCCTTGGATGGGCGCGAGCGAGCCGACCTCCGCCGTCAGCTCCGCCAAGAACGGCGGCTCCTGGATATACGTACTGGCTTCGTCCCAAGCGTAGAGGTCACCCTCCGAGACGGCGATCTTGTTCCACATCTCATTCGACTCGAAAGCCGACGAATAGCGGTCAATGAACATTTCGGGCTGAACCGATTCCTGAATGGCTCGATCGATTTCGGCCTGTGTGGGCCAGATGTCCTTCAAGAAGACGTCCGAGCCATCGAGCGATTGGCCCAGTGGCTCCGTTAACAGATCGATGTCGGTCGTTCCGGCCAGTGCATACGCCACGACTAACGGCGGGCTGGCCAAATAGTTGGCCTTGACCAAAGGATTCACACGCCCCTCGAAGTTGCGATTGCCGCTGAGCACCGCCGAGGCGACCAATTCCCCTTCAGTAACCGCCTTGGCAATGGGTTCGGGAAGCGGGCCACTATTGCCGATACAAGTCGTACAGCCATAACCAACCGTGTGGAATCCAAGCTGCTCTAACGCATCGGTCAGGCCGGCTTTATCGAGGTAGTCGCTGACGACGCGCGAGCCGGGTGCCAAGCTGGTCTTCACATGCGGTGGCACACGCAGGCCGCGAGCCACGGCCTTCTCGGCGAGCAAACCAGCGGCCAGCATGACAGATGGGTTGCTGGTATTCGTGCAGCTCGTGATCGCCGCAATCACCACCGCTCCGTGTCCAATCGAGAAACTGTCGCCGTTGGTCGACACGGTTCCCTTGCGTCTCAGCGCCGCATCGTCCAAGGCGAATCCTCGTGCGGAGATCGGAGCTTTCAACGAGTTGGCAAACGACTCCTTCATCGACGCCAGGGTCACTCGATCTTGCGGACGTTTGGGTCCCGCCAGACACGGTTCAATCGTGCTCAAGTCGAGCTTCAATCGCTTGGTATATTCCGGGACCGGTGCGTCGTCGGTGCGGAAGATCCCCAGCTCCTTCGAGTAGCGCTCGACCAACTCGACCTCGTGTTCGGTTCGCCCAGTGCGCCGCATGTAGTCGAGCGATTCGGCGTCAATGGGAAAGAAGCCCATCGTGGCACCGTATTCGGGAGCCATGTTGGCGATGGTCGCTCGATCCGCCAGCTTCATCCGCGAGACTCCGGCTCCGAAAAACTCCACGAACTTACCGACCACACCTTCCTTGCGCAGTGCCTCGGTGACGGTTAGCACCAAGTCCGTGGCGGTCGCACCCGGAGGCAACTCGCCCTGTAACTCCATGCCCACGACTTCTGGCATCAGCATATACAGCGGTTGCCCCAACATCACGGCCTCGGCTTCAATACCTCCGACGCCCCAACCGACGACGCCCAGACCGTTGATCATCGTGGTGTGGCTATCGGTACCGACGAGGCTGTCGGGACGAGCCACAAGTCCGTCTCCGTCGTCGCGCACGTAGGCTCCCTTGGCCAAGAACTCCAAGTTCACTTGATGCACGATGCCGACGTTAGGCGGAACGACCCGGAAGTTATCGAAGGCCTTCTGACCCCAACGCAAGAATTCGTATCGCTCCCGGTTGCGTTGGAATTCGATCTCAACATTGTCGGCCAACGCGCGAACGTTGCCAAAGTTGTCGACCTGGACGGAGTGATCGATGACCAAGTCGACAGGGATCAAGGGATTGATCCGTTTGGGATCGCCACCCAGTCGTTTCATCGCGGTGCGCATGGCGGCCAGATCCACCACCGCCGGTACACCGGTGAAATCCTGTAAGACAACGCGAGCCGGTTTGAAGGGAATCTCCAATTTCGCGGGTGCCGCGGCGTTCCAACCGACGAGATTCTTCACGTCGTTTTCGGTCACAACAAAACCATCGCAGTTGCGGACGACCGCTTCGAGCAACACTCGCAAGGAATAGGGCAAACGCGAAACCGCCCCGAAGCCCTGTTGTTCCAAATGTTGGATGCGGAAGATTCCGACGGGTCCACTCGGCGACTGAAATGTGTCGCGGATGCCAAACAAATCGCTCATCGATCGATGCTCTCCTCGGAACCGAACCAAACAGGGGCTACAACGTTGAGGATTCTAGCCGATCCTCGGCGGATTGTCTGCGGGACTCCCCGCGATGACGTGGTGATCAACGTGTGCCCGCAGGTCGGCGGGAACGTCCGTGGCGGCTACTTTCACTCAACGGCCAACGACTTGATTCGCCAAGTAGTGCCCGACCAATTGGAGCAGCGCGTGTCGAGTGATCGGCTTGGTCGCGAACGCGTCACAGCCAGCGGCCAAGCACTGCTCGCGGTCACCAGGCATCACGCTGGCGGTGAGGGCGATGATGGGATGCTGATACCCCAGGGCTCGCAACTGACGCACTGCGGCACAGCCATCCAACACCGGCATCTCCCGATCCATCAGAATCACCTCAAAGGCGTTCGACGATTCCGCAGCCTGTATTGCTGCGTCTACGGCCGTTTGTCCGTTGGCGACGACCGAGACGTCCAATCCCGCTTGGGTGAGCACGGCCGAGAGGAAGCGTTGGTTCTCGGGCAAATCATCTGCCACGAGCACACGGGGCTTTTGCGTTTTAGAATCGATATCAAACGCGCTGAACATGGCCATCTCCCCCTGCGTTATCGAACTTCAAAAGCGTAGTTCGAACGGACGGCCTTCTCTGGATATCGGTTCTCATCGAGCTCGGCATTTTCGCGAATCATGCTCCGACCGGTGCTAGACTTAGGGGTCGTAAGAGTTGCTCAGCGCGACGCCGCTCACCACCTTGCCGTGCTGAATCGTACAGCGGACTAGGATCGGACCTGTTTCCGCCAAGTCGAACGCCACGAGTTGTGCCGGTGCGCCCACGGCGAGTCGCCCTGGAGTCAGACCGATCAGTTCCGCAGGGCGAAGACTGGCCATTTCGATCGCGGCCTGCAGGTCGACGGTCGTGTAACGCAGGACATTGGCGATGCCGAAAGTCATGGGCAATCCCGCGCCCGCTAGATATTGCTGTTGTCCCGCAACCACGATCTTGCCGCCGTCCAGGATCTCGATATCGCCGATGCTCGTGTTCGTATAACACCCTGGAGGCATGCCCGCCATCCCCACGAGATCACTTACCAACACACACCGTTCGGGCTGCTTAGCGCGGACAAACGACTTCACGACGGCCGGAGGCAAATGATGTCCATCAACAATCAGGCTCGCAACCAGACGATCCTCGGCGAGCTGATCCCAAATGTAGTTCGGATGACGTCGAATCTGACCATGGGCACCGTTTCCCAAATGCGTACTCATTCGAGCACCCGCATCGACGGCTGCACGGATTTGCTCGCTGGTCGCCGCCGTGTGACCAATCGCCACCAACACACCGGTCGCCGCAACTTGCGAAATGAATTGGGCCGAGCCCGCGTATTCCGGTGATAGTGTCAGGATTCTGATTCTTCCCGCTGCCGCATCCTGCAACCGCTGCCATTCGTCCCAGTCTGGCGGGCGACAATGTTCGCGGGGATGCGCCCCACGCGGCCCGTCTTCCGAGGAAATGTAGGGACCTTCCAGATGAAATCCAGGCACGCGACGTGCGATATCAACCGACTCATCGCAGGCTTTGGCAAGCGTCTTTAGCGTGTGGGACAACATCGCAAAGCTATGGGTCGTCGCCGTTGGCAGGTAACTCGTCACCCCATCGGCATCCATCGCCAGGCTGACGCGGAGCACCTTTTCCGTCGTCAGTTCCAGATCATTGAACTCCTGGCCACCATAGCCGTTCACCTGCAAGTCGACGAATCCGGGTGCGATCCAGGGTAATCGCGAATCGTCCGGAGTGGTCGCGATGTGGGTGATCGTCTCACCCTCGATCGTGATCTCGATAGCATTGCCGTCGTCGTAGCGGCGACCTCGAATCCGCATCAGCCAGCTCCCGAATCAACCGTTCGTTTCCGCAAGTTCGATTAATCAAGGTAACTTCCGTTCGTTGGTTCGCCTACCGGGATGTTGACGATGGATAGAGCGCGTGCTAGAACGTGGCGTTGGTGCTCGTCGAGTATTCATCCGTTCCGTAGGGAGTAAATTAGCGTGGGAAGTGAACGCCAACGCGAGATCCGCCGTCGCCGCTCTCGCAGCCAGAAAATGGTGATCCTCAAGCGGCGCGCCGCCAAGGCAAACGCGACCGAGAAGGCGATCATTGCCGAAAAGATCCGCAAACTCACCCCCGGTGCCGAAGAACTCATCAGTCGCCTGGCTTTGGAAGAGCGATAGAGACACCGTCTCCATTTCGAACCAGGTTGGTCACTTTTACGGATGAGTTGTGGCCGGGAACGACCACGCTGGTCGGTTTTTCCCAACCCCCAGTAGCACTTGGAGTGTTCGCCCCATGGCCAAGTATCGTCGTCGCTCTCAGCGGAATCTTGTATCCGTTCTCGTTGCTTTATCCGTGGGCGGAATGCTAACGGGCTGCCGGCCCGCCGATCCAACTCCTAACGCCACGCCTTCGCCTTCCCAAGTCGATTCGGCTGCGGTCCAGTCGGCTGTGGCGGACGATGCGGCGGCCGTGGAGGTTTTAAAAGCGGCGAATTTCCTCTTGGTCGAGGATGACTCTGGCCTGGTGACGGAGTTCTCGATCGCCAGCGAACGTGATATCTCCGAATCGCTCTCGTCTCTGGCTGGTATACCGAGCACTCAGGTGGCG
>JBGTHH010000994.1:0-10890 GCA_041746275.1 Pirellulaceae bacterium
ATGCGCAGCACACCGCCTTCCACGCCCAAGGCGGGGCGGGCGACCAGGATCTTGTTGGCACGATCCCACAGGAAAATACTGGCACGCTCGGCGTTCAACAGACGCGTCGAGGCCTCCGCCATGCTCAGCAGCAACTGCTCCATTTCAAGCGTGCGGTTCCAGTGAGCCGCAATCTCGAGAATGGCCTGCAACCGTCGAATGCGATGTTGATCCCGCTCGCGTTGCTGAACGACTCGCATGGCGAGCCCCAATTGCGTCGCGGCATGACGGATGTGTTCCATGGTGCCGACCGCCGGAGGATGCGGAAGACGACCGACGAGCACATGTTCGGCGTGTTGCTCCAGTTTGCAGGCCAGCCAGTTGCCCGAGGCCACCACCTGCTGGCGATCGAGTGCCTCCGCCAGCAATTCGTTGGGCAAGTCCTCCGCGGAACCGACCGACGCTTCGCTCAGCCAGTCTCCTTTGTCGAAGCGCACGACGGCCAGGAACGAGCTGCGGAGTTCACGCGCCAAGCGCGGCAAGGACGCATTCCACAGATCGGCTGTGCGAGTCGCGGTGGCGACTGACTCCAGATAAATCGCTTCGGTATCCATGATGTGGACTCGCCAGGGATGCAGCGCCATGGCCTGCGGCAGTCAACTCGATTACTTAACCAAAGTGTCTTGTGAAACGTTTCGCTCGACTAGCAACGCTCGCGAAATAACTTCCCCGCTTTCCCAGCGATCATCATGACGGAGCATGATGGCTACATGGGATTTGAGGAAGTTATTTCGTGAGCGTTGCTACAGAACCGGCCCGATGATCCAGGGGCAAAACTCCTCCTCGCCGATGCCGTGTTGTTCGCTCTTGGTTTGCTCGCCACTGGCGACGGACAGGATCTTTTCGAAGATTTCGCGACCGACATCCTCCACGGGCTTGCCCGATAGGATTTCGCCAGCGTTGATGTCCATGTCGTCGCTCATCCGGTCAAACATCGGTGTATTGGTGGCGATCTTGATCGACGGGGAAGGTTTGCAGCCGAAGCAACTGCCGCGTCCCGTCGTGAAGACCACGACATTGGCACCACCGGCCACCATGCCGGTGACGCTGGGCGGGTCAAAGCCCGGAGTATCCATGACGACGAAGCCCTTGGCGGTGACCGGCTCGGCATATTGATAGACATCGACTAACGCGGTCGAACCACCTTTGGCAACCGCGCCCAGCGACTTTTCCGCGATCGTCGTCAAGCCACCCGCCTTGTTCCCGGCCGACGGATTGTTATCGAGCTCCGCGCCGAAAATGCGGGCGTACCATTGCCACCATTGAATGCGTTCGATCAGCTTGTCGGCGACCGCCGTCGAGACCGCGCGGCGGGTCAACAAATGTTCGGCTCCAAAGATCTCGCTGGTTTCCGCGAGGATCGAGGTTCCGCCGCAGGCCACTAAGATGTCGGAAGCAAAGCCCACTGCGGGGTTGGCGGTGATGCCCGAGTTGCCGTCAGAACCACCGCACTCGGTGGCCAGGATGATCTCACTGGCGGGAATCGGCACGCGACGCACATCGTTGACTGCTGGCAGCATCGCCGCGACTTGGGCTACTGCCGCTTCGATAGTGCGTCGTGTCCCGCCCAAGTCCTGCATCGTGAAGATCGGAGGACCGGCTGAGCGGCCCGAGGCACCATCGATCTGAACAAGCCGCTCCTGATCGAGCAGGCTGCCCATGGTTCCCGTCTCGCAGCCCAGATTGATCAACAAGTAACCGCCGATGTTCGGATGTCGTGCCATCCCACCCATGACTCGGTTGAGCATCTTGTGTTGCAGGCCGCCGAACTGCATCGCACAACCGCTGTCGTGGCTCAAGGCGATCACGCCATCCACGTGGGGAAAGTCCTTCAGAAGCGACTTGTCGAACCGCTCGGCGACATACTTGGAAACCGACGCGGAGCAATTGACGGTCGAGATGATGGCCAAGTAATTCCGCGTGCCGGCGCGACCGTCCGCGCGGCGGTAGCCCATAAACGTGCGGTCGGTGATCGGTGTGGGGGGCAGCGGTGTTTCGCTCGCGCTGGCATAGTCCCTCACAAACTCGCCGATGGCCAGGTTATGGGAGTGGACCCAGCCGCCCGTCGGAATCGGTTCGCTGGCGAAGCCAATGATCTGGCCGTACTTCCGCACCGGTTCATCCTTGGCAATCGGCTTAATCGCGATCTTGTGACCAAGCGGTACGGGCAAGCCCAGGGTGAGCTTCGTTCCGGCCACGACGATCTCGGTGCCGGTGGCCAGCGGACGCGCCGCCACACAGATATTGTCTTGGCCGTTTAAGTAGATTGCGTCGACAACTGCGGGATTCATGGGTGTGCCTGACGAGGTGGGAAAGCCACGTTTGCTTCAATGTAGTCGAAACCTCGCGGAGGCATAAGGCTCTGAAATTTCCGTAGTTTAGGGCCTGGTAACCTCGGTGCTTCATCTATAATTGAGTCGTGCCAGCCTTCCCGGTACGTAGGTTCAGAAATCCTCGCGTGGATCCTGGGCGAGGCAGCTTCGATCTTCGTCACCTTGGTGAATTACGATGGCCACAGGCACCGCCAAAACCGCGACCAATCCTGTCTCGATCGGAGAGGCCCAGGGCTTCATCGCGAAGCAACTCGGCAAGACTCGCTGGCAAATTCGTGTCGTTGATCTATCGAGTGCCTTGATGACGCTGGTCGCTGGGGTCCTCGGTTATTTGTTCGTCCTCGTGATCATCGATCATTGGCTCGTGCCGCTCGCCTGGTGGGGCCGCTGGATGGCTTGTCTCGCGATGCTGAGCGCGGTGGTCGCCTATATCGTCGTCCGAGTCGTGCCGTTGATTGTCCGACCGATCAATCCGATTTATGCCGCCAAAGCCATTGAGGAAGCCCAACCGTCGCTCAAAAACAGCTTAATCAATTTGCTATCGTTTCGCGGCGATCGCGGGAGTCTGCACCAAGTGGTGTACTCGGCCATGGAACAGCGCGCGGCAGCGGATTTGCATCACGTGGCCATCGATACCGCGGTTGATCGGTCGCCAGCGATTTACGCTGGTGCGGTGCTCGCCGCGGTTTTGGCACTGGGTGCGGCTTACAAGATCCTGTCTCCCAAAGATCCGTTGCCCAGTGTCTCACGCGTGGCTGTGCCGTGGGCGAACATCGAGCGCCCAACGCGAGTTGTGATTCGTGACGTGCAGCCCGGCGATGCCACTGTCTTTCAGGGCGATCAGGTCGCGGTGTCAGCCGTTGTCGAAGGGACCGCGAAGCAGGTCACGCTTTACTACAGCACGACGGACGGCGAGCTCGACAATCAGCCGATTTCGATGACCCTGGATACGAGCGGCACTCGTTATGCATGTCGCCTGCCAGAGGCAAGTGAGGGGCTGCGGCAACATGTGGTGTATCGCATCGAAGCTGGCGACGCGACGTCGGCCACGTATCGGCTGGAAGTTTCTCCCGCTCCTCACATCGCCGTACAGCGTCTGGAGTATCAGTTTCCCAAATACACGAAGCGTCCTCCGCAAGTTGTCGACGGACAAGGTGACGTGAAGGCTCTCGAGGGGACTCGCGTTACGATCCGAGCCAAGGCGAACCACACCATTCGCTCGGCGCATATCGAGTTTGCCGACGCCGTTGGAACGGAACCAGACGACTCGTCGGCCCGGCGCTTGCCGATGGAAATTGACGAGCACCAAGCCTGGCAGACGATCACCTTGCAGTTGCGGGCCGATCGCAAGACGCCCCTGCATGACACCTATCGCATTCACTTCGTCACGCAGTCGGGTCGCGAGAACGAACAACCGATCGTGCACCGCCTGGAAGTGACTCCCGATCTCCCTCCCGAGATCGAAATCCTGACGCCCGATAAAGAGATCATCGAGGTTCCTGAAGATGGTGTGCAGACGCTGGAACTACGGGCGGTTGATCCTGACTTCGGCCTCCGTTCGATGCGGCTCCACGCCGTCTCGGGAGGAACGCAATTGCTCGACGAAGAACTGTTCCATCAACCCGAAGGCGTGAGCGGGCAGATGGTGAAACGGTTCGAGTTTCGACCTAACGTCTTACATTTGCAATCAGGTGATCGTGTGGTCTATCGCGGCACGGCCGAAGACAATCGGTGGGCTCCCGACGGCTCATCGCCAGAACCCAATCACGCGCGGACAAAAGATTATCAACTGCTGATTACGCCGCCGAACAATCTCTCGGGCACGCGGCCCGGCGACGCTCCAGCCACCGAGAACAAACAGAAGGCTGACGAATCCCAGGAAAAGACACCGAGCGACGAGACGGACCAGACTGGAGTCGGAGCGGGAGCGGCCGAACAGGGTGGGGAGTCGGGCGACAGCCAACAAAGTTCCGGCGGCAGTACGCAAGAGTCAGGCGATAGCGACCCGCAGGCCAGCGGGAGCAACGACGGAGCTCAGGGTGAACCATCTCCATCAGGCCAGGCGGCCGGCGGCGAGCAAAGTGGCGACGGCGAGCAAAGTGGCGACGGCACTCCGCAAGGTGGTCGCGCCAATGGTGAACCTGGGAGCGGTGATCCGCCCGGTCGGAGCGAGCCGTTGCATGATGGCGAAGTGTTCGAGAAGGCGTTGGAGCGATTAAAGCAACAAGGACAGCAGGCCGACCCCGGTGGGACGGGCGAACCGTCCGGCGGCGAGCCGCAAGGTGAGTCGGACGAGCAGGGTGATGGCTCGAAAACGAGTAGCGACAGCGCGGGCTCGACCAAGGGTACGTCGAACGATGATTCGCGGGACGGTTCGTCCGGCGATAATCTCCCCAGCGGCGACCCGAGGGACACATCGAAGCAGCAAGCTGATCCCAAGGCACCGGGGCAAGGCACGACGAAGAAAGATAACAACCCGCCTGGACCGAAAGACATGAGTGAAAAGGATCCCGGAGCCGGCGATGACGGTGACTCGGGTGCCGGACAGAACAGTCAAGAGACGACGGGGACCGGTTCCACCGGTGCCGAGAATCGCGACCGTCCCAAGGAGATGCAGCCCGACAGTAGCGCGCCGCAAGCGGCCGACGCGCCGGGCGATACCAAAGACGAGAAGCAATCGGATTCGCAGGGCGAGTCGAGCGGCGACCGTAGCGGCGGAGGCAAGAAAGGGCCCGGCCAGGGTGCCAATCAAGCCGGAAACGACAGCCCGGGGCAGAATAATGCGGCGGATGCCGGCGCAGGTGCGGCGAACCAAGCCGGAGACGGCGAAACATCCTCGGCCGCGGGCGACAAGCAAAGCGCGGAGGGTCAGACCGGTTCGGCGGGCAAAAACAAGGGCGATGGCTCATCCTCGCGCGCCGGTCCCACAGCCGACAAGATGGGCGGCGGCCAGCAACCGCCACAGCCATCAGCCAGCGAACAGAAAGACTCGGACAGCAACACCGAAGGTTCGACCAGCGGTCAACCATCAGGTCGGGATGGCGTATCGACCGGCGGCGGGTTGCCATCTGACAATGAAGAACGTGCCGCCAGCGACCATCCGCGCGATGTCCCGGTCGGAGATGAAGCGAATCTCGAATACGCGCGGCGTGCGACCGACATGGTCTTGGAGTATCTGAAGGATCAGCAGGACCAACCCGATCCCGGGCTGTTGGACGAACTGGGGTGGACTGCGGAAGAACTCGCGAGCTTCGTCAAGCGTTGGCAGCAGCTCAAACAGAGCGCTCGGGAGGATGCCGTGGGCCAACGTGAGCTGAACGAATCGCTTCGCAGTCTGGGCCTGCGTTCCGTACGCGATCGCGCTCGCCAAGGGAAGGCTCAGAGCGACGCCATGCAGGGACTGCGCGACGATGGCACGCGGTCCTCGCCTCCACCCGCCTATCAGGAGCTGTTCGACGCATTCAAGAAAGGCTCCGCACGGTCCACAAAGTGACTGTGACGTAGCCGGCTTCTAAAGTCTCTCCTACCTTCTCACTCCTTTCGCATTTATCAGCCGCAACGCGCGCTAGCGTGCGGTTCTCTCGAAGATCACGAAAACCGCAGGCTTTCCCCAAGCAATTGATGAGTGATCGGGGCCACGAGCGATGGTAGGTGTGCCGTGGGAAGGCCACAGACTCGGTTTGGGGTATATCACCAGACACAAGGGATTCCTAGAATGGCGCCGGATACCTGTCAGGAGGTGGAGATGCCCAAACTACTGGTAATTGATGATGACCGGAGCGTACTCCGGCTTGTGGAAAAAGCCTTTCTCAGCACGGATGTCACGGTGCTGACGGCGATGAACGCCGATGATGGCTGGGAGATCCTGCGCCGCGAGGACATCGATGCCCTCCTGCTGGACATCATGTTGCCGGAGGCGAATGGCCTCGAGTTGGCGACACAGTTCAAGCATTACGACGCCAAGTTGCCGATCATCATCATTACGGCTTTGAACGACAGCGATACGGCGATCGAGGCGATCACGCGGGGGGCCTATGACTACTTGCTCAAGCCGCTGGACAAACAGAATGTGCAAGACATTGTTGAGCGCGCCTTCGCCACGCGTCGTCTTATGCAGGCACCCGTGCTCTTGCAAGAGTCCCATGACACTGCCCATCAGGGAGACTTATTGGTTGGTCGTAGCGGGCCGATGCTCGAAGTCTACAAACAGATCGGACGAGTCGCCCCGCAAGATGTGGCCGTTCTCATCCGCGGCGACAGCGGTACCGGCAAGGAATTGATTGCCCGCGCCCTCTATCACCACAGCGGTCGCAAAGACAAGTGCTTTATGGCGATCAATTGCGCGGCGCTATCCGACACGCTCCTCGAAAGTGAACTGTTCGGTCACGAGAAGGGAGCGTTTACCGGCGCGGAACGGCGGCATATCGGCAAGTTCGAGCAGTGCAACGGGGGCACGATCTTCCTGGACGAGATCGGCGATATGTCCCCCTCCACGCAAAGCAAAGTTCTACGACTCCTGCAGGAACAGAAGTTCGAGCGAGTCGGGGGTACGGAAACCATTCAAACCGATGTGCGCATCATTTCGGCCACGAATCGCGACCTGGAAAAGATGATCGAGGACAACGAGTTCCGGCTTGATCTCTATCATCGCTTGAACAGTTTCGAGATCGATTTGCCTTCGCTACGTGAACGCGGTGATGATATCCGGCAATTGATCGAGCACTTTCTTGCGCGTTTCAACAAGAGCCTGAATAAGCAAATTTCCGGGATCTCCGATCAAGCCATGGAGATCTTGACGAATTACGCTTGGCCGGGAAACGTTCGCGAATTGCAAGCGGTGCTTCGGAAGGCGATGTTGATGTCCACGGGACCGGTTCTGGTACCCGAATTCTTGCCGGGTGAAGTGGTGAGTGCCTCTACTTCGGAAGTCGCTGTTCCGTCGTTCGAGCAGACGGCCAACCGAGCGATGCGTTTCGACCGCTTCTTGCGGGAACTGGACGAAGCCCAATCCGATGATATGTATGCCGCATCGCTGGAGTGGCTCGAACGGCATCTGCTAACGCACGTGCTAACCGCCACCGAGGGCAATCAATCAAAAGCGGCCGAGCGACTGGGAATTACTCGTGGTAGCTTGCGGAATAAGATCCGTTCGCTCAACATCTCGATCGACCATGTGGTGAGTGCGGACGATTGAAGGATTGCCTAGCTGCCTTGATCTCGAATGTCATTGCCGCATGCCCTCAATCCCGCTGAATCCCAACAGGATAACGAGCAAGGCGGCTACCGAATACGTTAAAGCCCCACTCAACATGATCCTTCTCCTTGCGTTTACAAGGGATGAGTTCCACACCGCTCAAAGTGTCGGCTCGCGATGACTTTCATCACGCCCATCCCGTTAGGCGGCTGATAACTACGCAGTTCGCGTGCCAGTCCAGGGTGCGTTCGCCAGCGGGAACCATCAAACCATTCGCAAAGGTGAGCTCCTGCTGCCTGATCTTCATCCAATTCGGGCGAACGTGAGGATTGCAAATAGCACAGACACAATGCCGCGGCGCTGAGAGCATGGTGGTCACGCTGGCGGGCCTTCGACCGAGTTGAGTCCGTTAGATGTTGGGCGGCGCGTCTCGAACTCGATCAGGTGCAATACTCTTGTAGTGACTGATCGAGACTAGCCAGCTCGTGATGCAGGACTCCCACTTCGCTGGACGCCTGACCCATCACTCCTGATTTGCCAGTACGTTCGAGCGCGAAGGCCGCTTCGACCACACGCAGCGCGCCCAAGTTAGCGGTTAGCCCCTTGAGGCTATGGGCCGCATGGAAGAGTTGTGCGGCATCGCCGGACGAAACGGCTTCATCGATCTGAGCCAGCAGCGACTTGGCATCTTCACGATAGAAGCCGATGAACTCGCGATAGAGATCGGCGTCGTTCCCCAGTCGTTGCATCGCGCCGGGGTAGTCGATCACAGGCACGCTCGAGGAAATGATCGCCTGCGGTGGGGCAGCGGTTGCCGTAGTCGATCGACCATCCTCGGCGATACTTTCAATCAAACCGAGGAGCTGTTTGACATCGAGGGGTTTGGCGATATAGGCATCCATCCCCGCTTCCAAACACTTCTCACGGTCGCCGCGCATGGCGTGAGCCGTCATGGCAATGATGGGCGTGGTGGTGCCTCGTTCCCGCTCAAACTCCCGAATGGCCGCGGTAGCTTGATATCCGTCGAGGATGGGCATTTGCACATCCATGAGAACGGCGTCAAACCGCCCCCGTTTGAACAGGACAAGAGCTTCGCGGCCATTGTTGGCCACGGTGACCGAATGACCGCGTTTCTTCAGCACGGCCGAAACGACCTTCTGGTTTGCGACCGTGTCCTCGGCGATCAAAACCGACAGCGACGCCAATGGCTCGCCCGTGTGTATGTCGACTGCGGCTTCAATGACTTGAGGAGGTTGGATGTCGAGGGCCTGCATGACGGCATCCAGCAGATCGGATTGCGTGACTGGCTTTTGGAGATAAAGCGATATACCGGCTCGCTCTTCGCGATCGCGAAACTCTCGACGATCGGACGAACTGACCATGAGAATGATGGGTGTCGTCGTGCCGTTTGTCGAGTCGATCAAGCGTTGGGAAAGTTCGTATCCATCCATGCCCGGCATCAAGGCATCGACGATGATCAAGGGAAAATGCCGACCTGCCGCGCTGGCCTGTTCGAAGATACCGAGCGCTTGTTGAGCATCTTGCGCGACGGCTGGCCTCATCGACCAGTTTTTGAGCGTATCCGCGAGGAGGCGGCGATTGGTTTCGTTGTCATCGACCACGAGGACGGGTAGTTCCTGGAGACGATCTAGAGGGATACCCTCCACGCGGTCGCGTGTGGACTCGGTGGGCAAGTCCAAGGAGAGGCGAAACGAAAAAGTGCTTCCTTTGCCCAATGTGCTTTGCAACGACAGCCGTCCGCCCATTAAACGCAGTAGTTCGGCACAAATGGCAAGTCCCAATCCCGTGCCGCCGCGCTGTCGCGTGGATGAGGAATCGACTTGGGTAAACGGTTCGAGAATGTGCTGCTGATGCTCCGTCGCGATGCCGATCCCCGTGTCGCGAACGGAAAAGCGCAAACGGGCTTCGGTGGGCCAGCTACGAACGATGCGCACTTCCAGAATGATTTCGCCTTGTTCGGTGAATTTAATGGCGTTGCTGAGCAGATTCGTAAGAACTTGGCGTAGACGCACGGGATCGCCTAGCACTTGACGAGGCAAGTTGGGCGACATCTCGCAGACGAGCTCCAGTCCTTTCGAAAACGCTTGCGAGGAAATCGTCCTCACGGTTTCATCGATCATATCCGTCAGGGAGAACGGCTCTTTGCTAATGGTGAACTTTCCGGATTCCAGCTTCGAGAAATCAAGAATGTCGTTCAGCAAGCTCAATAGCGAATGGGCCGCTTCGTGGGCGGTTTCGAGGTAGTCACGCAACTCGGCGGAAAGCTCCTCTTCCAATGCCATTTGCGTCATGCCGATGATCGCATTCATGGGGGTGCGAAGTTCATGACTGACATTGGCCAGGAACTCACCTCGCGCACGGTTCGCTCGCATCACGACTTCCTTGGCCGCGTGCAACTCTTTCTCTCGCCGCTGACCGGCCGAGACATCCCGCTCGATCGAAGAAGTGCCCACGATTCGACCGACGCTATCGGCAATCGGCGAAACGGTGATGGACACGGGAATCAACGTTCCATCCTTGCGCTTGCGGGTGGTGTGGAACTGCTCCAAACGCTGCCCGGTCTGCATGGCTAGGAGAATTTCGGGTTCTTCCTCGCGTAACTCGTTGGGCAAAATGATATCGATCGTCTTCCCGACGGCCTCGTCTTCGGAATAGCCGTAAACCCGCTCGGCACCGGCATTCCAGGTTGTGATCGTTCCATCCATCGCTTTGCCGATAATGGCATCGTAGGAGGAATCCACAATGGCCGCCAGCTTCGCCTGTTGATGTTCGAACCGCCGCGATTGCACGACATCTCCGATGCGATTGCCAAGTCGTGCGACCAGCTTCAACAGATCGCGGTCCTCCGGCAGTGGCTCGGTATGGAAAAACTCCAGAATCGCTACCACCTCGTGATGGCTGCGCACGGGGAAGCCAAAGGCCGCCCGCAGCGGAAAGTGGACGCAGCTCTTGGCCCGGCCGAAATCGAGCGAGGCGGCCAAGTCCTCGATCCATCTCGGCTGCTCTGAATTCCAAATGGCACCCGGCAAGCCTTCACCTCGGCGAAAACGCGAGGCTTCCGTGGCGTGTCGAAACTCTGGCACGTCGAGGCTGGGATCGTTATGCCAGATGCGTGTCGAAACAACGTGGATATTCGACTCGTCAGGCAACCACACATGGCCGAGCGGCCACTGAATCTGCTCGCAAATCGCATCCAGCAGTCCCTGGAGCGAGTCCTCGAACGACACGGCCGTGGCGGTCTCGACGGTCGTTTCGCTAATCAGTTCGGCTTCCAGCAGACGGCGACTCTGCTGTGCTTCCTCG
>JBGTHH010000995.1:0-2787 GCA_041746275.1 Pirellulaceae bacterium
GCCCCAGGCTCGTTCGACTTTGGTCACCGTGGCTCCCGCCCGCGCGGCCACATCCGCCATCCTGGCACCGAACACTCCGTTCACGCAGACGACCATTGCGTCGCCCGGCTCGATCAGATTCACCACGGCCGCTTCCATGCCCGCCGAACCGGTCGCGCTGACGGAGAACGTCATGCGATTCTCCGTGCGGAACAACGCCCGCAACATCTTCTGCGAGTCGTCCATGAGCTTTAGATAATACGGATCGAGATGACCGACCGTATTCTTGCCGATCGCCTGCAGCACGCGTGGATGAATGTCGCTCGGACCCGGTCCCATCAACGTGCGGATCGGAGGATTCAGGGGTGGCGTGGAAATCATCTCGAACAGTTCTCCAGGGGCTCAATCACGGGAAGCGGCGGCGACGCAGTGGCCTCATCCTACTCCAACGCGCTGGTTGGCTGAAGGGAGTCGGCTACGTCTTTTGTGTCTATGAAATTATCCCGAAGTTGATTCCCGATTTAGCGGAACGGCGCAAGCCGTCCGGTCTCGCAAAACCGGAGGGCTTGCGCCCAACCGCTACTTTCGATTTGCGGAGCTCACTTCGGGACAGTTCCTATGGAGCGGGCTCGCGGACCAAAGCACTGATCTGCTTAAACTCGGGGGTGCCCGCGACGTCGCACCATTCAAACAGAGCCGACTCGGTCGTCGTCAGTGTCGCTCCCGCTGAATCGAGGCGTCGCAGGGCGGTGGTGTAATCGAGGTCATAACGCGCGCCGATCGCATCTACCGCGAGGTAGACGCGAAAGCCATCGGCTAGCAGGTCGAGTGCCGTTTGTTGCACGCAGACATGGGCTTCAATCCCCACGACCAGGATCTTAAAAATGCCCGCCGCACGCCAAGTGTTAAAGATCTCGGGGCAGCCTCCACAACTGAACGCGACTTTCGCGGGAAGCGCGCCGAGCCGTTCGGCAAGTTCCCGAGTCGTGGGTCCCAAGCCTTGCGGATACTGCTCGGTCCCGGCGGCGGGAACCCCCAGCACTTGGGCTCCATCGAGCAAGCGGCGGATGTTCCACACAATCCGCGCGTGATGCGGTATCAAGCTGATCAATTTGTCCTGGACATCGACCACCAATAGCGCACTATCATCGCGCGACATTAGTTCGGGACTGCGCGGTAAACGTTCGGGCGGATTCATGAGGTCACCGTAGCGGAATTTTTCTAAGGAAACGACATGGATTTATCGGGATTCGTGGCATGAGGGATACTCTACGGCAGGTAGTTCCCGACTACAATCACGCATGTCAGGAACAACGTGACTGCCGCTCACCTTTCGGGAATCCCGCCCATGCGTCCGGAAAACTTCGCGTTATCGCCAGAGACACTTCATCGACGTCGATTCCTCGTGCAAATCGCCGCGCTGAGCGCCGCCATTGCGACCGCGACGACGGACTTTGCCGAGGCGGCCGATGCCACGCCAGGCGTAACGTTCAGCTTTGGCACCTATGGCATGAAGACGATGAAGACCGAGGATGCGATCCGCACTGTGGCGGACATCGGCTATGACGCCGTCGAGATCACCGTTCGACCCGACTGGGATGCCGCGCCACAACAAATGACCGCCGCTCGCCGTCGCGAAGTTCGGACGCTGCTGGCCCTGTCCGGCCTGCGTCTGACGGCGGTGATGGAACATTTGTTTCCCGCGCGGGAACCGCAAGCCCATCAAGCGGGGCTCGACCGCTTGAAGCAAGTTGCCGAGCTCGCGCAGGCCTTGAGCCCTGACTTGCCTCCGCTCATCCAGACCGTGCTCGGCGATGGAAGTTGGGAGGAACAGAAAGGCGTGTTTGTTGATCGACTGGGCGACTGGGCGAGGCTGGCCGAACAGACCCGCACGGTGATCGCCATCAAACCGCATCGCGGTGGAGCGATGTCCCAACCGGCGGAGGCCGTGTGGCTAATCCAACAGCTTGGCGACACGCCGTGGATACGGATGGTCTATGACTACAGCCACTATGCCTTTCGCGACATGACGGTGGCGGCGACCGTGGCGACCGCGCTGCCGTATACCAAGCACATCGCCATCAAGGATGCCGTGGAAACCGCCCAAGGCATCCGCTTCGTCTTGCCGGGCGCGAGCCAGACGTTCGACTACGCGGATCTCTTTCGACGCCTATATGCGGGCGGCTATCGCGACGACATTTGCTGCGAGGTCAGCGGCATGGTTTGGAGCCAACCAGGCTACGATCCGATCGCGGCGGCCCAGCAGTGCTATGCCCAGATCGCTCCCGCCTTCGACCAAGCCGGCGTTCCACGCCGCCGCGTATGAACCAAGTCACGGGCGTGTTTCGCGAGCTTATGATTTTCGCTTTCGACGCGCCCTTTCCAAACGATCTGGTACAGACGATACCGAAGCATCGGTGACGGACGGGGCTGACGCGGGGGCACGCGACGGTGGGACGTAAACCGCTTTTCTGGACCACGCTCGGTGATTGCGGAGACCGTCCCAGAACTCCCAAGTGACGGCTCGCGCGAGGAGGCCCTGGTCGTGGTCGAACTGGGTCTCGTAGCTCAGCAGGCAATCGAGACAGGCTGAGACGCAGCGCCAATGATGGGCCTCATTGACGAAGAGAACATCGGTCAGCTTGCCGATCCATTCGGAGACCGATTCGAGCAGTTCGGCCACATGGCCCGCTCCACCGGGCATGCTGTCGAACAGCACGAGTCCGCGTCATCACGAAGCCGAGTGCCCGGCCTTGCTTGCCGCGTTGTTTGGCCAGAGCGAAGCCGTCCATCAAGTAAACTTGAAGG
>JBGTHH010000996.1:0-16545 GCA_041746275.1 Pirellulaceae bacterium
GTGGCAGCAACTGGGGAGGTGACAGCAACTGGGGACACCGATCCATTGTCGCTATCGCATAATACAACTGAGTCAAAAAGATGGTGGCACGAAAGAAGATCGCGGTTACATCAGAGTAATCGCCTGATGTCCAGCAGAACAAATTTAATCTGACAGCGCCTCTCTTCGGTGGAAGCAGTTCTCCAGATTGGTTTTCGATCGAAAGTGAGAAATAATGGGCGTTGAAACGCCCGGCTACCATCAATGGTCGCTCCGCGACGGACGCCCGGGCGTGTCAGGCTCCCGTCGGCCGATTCGACCTCTCCCAGACAAGGTTGACTGGTAAATGATTGGTAAATCGGTGTGGCGGCAATCCGGGCAGGTCGATCACAACATCACCAAGGTCGTTTCGGGGATCGCCGTGACGGCGTTCCCACCGACCGAGGCGGCTGACAAAACGGTGCGCATTCTCAGAACACTGGTGTGATGTTGGAGTACAGCCTTCAGGCTGCCAATTACCGGCTAATGCCGGAACTCCAACCCGAAGATTTAGTATTGACAGACCACTCGGTTACGCCGGGGTTTCCTCTTGCTCGATGTCGGAGTGAGAGGATTGTTCCCACCACCAGGAACCGGCTTCGAACGGCGATTCCTCGTCCCTCTCGCTGAAGACGTAATCGAGGTCGTCGTCGACGTCTTCTTCGTCAACCGCCTCCACCGGGTCATCGTCCGGCTCGTCGTCGCTGTCGTCTTCGAGTTCCTCGACTTCCTCGATCACTTCCACAACTACAGGAACTGCCACCGGAGGCGCAGCCACTTCGTCGACAGGAGACCCTTCGTCCCAGATCTCCGCGGGAATCTCTTCTTCGTCGGCCGGAGGCACAAACTCGAGCAACGGATCTTTCTGCTCCACCACCGCGATCTCCAAGCGTGGAATTCGGGTCCCCGGCTTGCCGTGTGCAGGGAGAACGCGAATGTCGACGTCGGCCCGCAGGAACATCTCCTTGATGTGTTCGTGACAAGTGAAGAACAGCAGTTGCCGACCTTCCTTGGCGAAATCGCACAGCAACTTAACGGTCGATTCCGAACGCCGAGCGTCCAGGTTGACGAGAACGTCATCCAGAATGATCGGAATATTCACGCCCCGGCGACCGTAGGCCGCCACCAACGCCAAACGCAGGCTTAAGAAAATGGCTTCCCGCGTGCCGCGGCTTAACACATCGAGCGACATCGGTTGTCCCTGAGCGTTATCCACACGCAGTTCGTTGTGCCCCAACGGCGTCCAGATGCGTGTGTACTTACCACCGGTCAAGCGATTGAGATAGAGCGAGGCTTCGCCCAACGTCTCCGGTTGACGCTCCTCCTCGTAGGACGCTCGAATGTCTTCGAGCATGCGTAGCGTGACCGCGAGCACCTGCCATTCGCGAGCACACTTGGCGATCCGTTCATCGAGACAACCCAGTTCAAACTTCGCGGCGGCCAGTCGCTTATCTTCCGCCAGTGACTTCATCTCTTGATTCACTTCACCATGTCGTTGATGCAGTTGTCCCAGAAGCGACTGCGAATCCTGGAGCTTGGCGAGCAAGACGTTCCATCGCGAATCGAGTTCCTCGGCGGTATTTTCCTCCAGCTCGCGGCCAACATCCTCCTGGGTGCAGTGCGTACCAATGATCGATTGAATCTGCTCGTTCAAGGCGTCGCGTTTCGCGGTCAATTCCGCGCTCGTGCGCAGCAATTCAGCTCGTTCGCGCAGGGCCTCTTCGTCGGTCACGCGGGCCTCGGCGAACAGCGCCTCACGCGTCCGCTGCAGGCGGCGTAGAGTTTTCAGCCGCTCGTCGACATCGCGCCGGACATCGCGTTCGGCTTTCTGCAACGCGCGACGACGCTCGACCATCTCGCGTTGTCCCGACAATGTCGCGGCCAGTTGACTGAGTTGGATCTGCGGGTTGTCACTGACCGTGTTGATACCGATCTCGGCGTTCAGTTGCTTGAGCCTCGCCACCAGCAGATCGCGATCACCACTCAGCTTCAGATGACGCTCGCGTTGAGCCGCCAACCGTTCGACGATCTTCGATTTCTTCTCGTGGTGAACGCTCAGTTGTTTGACGTGCGTCGGCGACAAGGTCTCGGGCAAGCCCGCGCCCCGCAGCGCTCGACGCCAACGGGCCTTGGCTTCCTTCAATTCCTCTTCGGCACTCGAAGCGAATCGTTTCGATTCGTGAGTGCGCCGGGCGGCTTGCTGGGTATCCTGCTGCAGCGGCACCTTCTCTTCCAGCTCCTTCAATTCACGTTCGGCGGCCACCAATCGCGTTTCGAACGTACCGGAGCCGGTGGGCAACTGTCGGTCGACTTCGGTGCGTTCCTCAACGGCTTGTTCGATATCGCGAATCAGCGATTCCCGACGTCGGAAGCACTCATCGAGCTCATCTTGGGCGGTGCGTTCCACCACGGACTTCCAGGCCATGGCCAGAGCGGTACACATGATGCCGAGTAGCCCGACGCCCCAACGCACCTCCCAGGAGATGGTCATGACGTAATGGCCAAAGCAGCCGGTCAGCATCAACACGAAGCCAAAAATGAAAATCCCGCCGATGCCCACGAAGAGGCGAATGCGTTGGAACTGCGAATCGAGCAACTCGTGATTATCTTGCTCGAGTTCCTGATTCTGAGATTCGAGCGTCTCGATGCGTTCGTCAAGTTGCTTGCGGCGTCGCAGCAGTTTGACGGTATTGGCCGCGCGATCCAGCGACTCCGTAAACGTCTCGGCGCTGCGACCGTGCAACTCTTGCTCCAAATCGTCGAGCGCCAGCTCTTTCTCTTGGCGACTCTTTTTGTGATGGGTCCGCGCTAATTCGCGTTTGCGGAGTGCCTCGCGCAGCGAGTGTGCCGGAGCCAACATATTTTGAAAGGTGCGTGGCGAGACCACGACACCGTCGACCAACGCCACGCTCCCTTGGCTGGCCAACTCCTCGTCGCATTTGACGAGGCTCTGCTCCGACGTCTCGATTTCCTCGTGAAGCTTACCGATTTCGCGATCGAGCGACGCCAGCCAGGGTCCGTGTTCGCACATGGCCTCGATCCGACAAGCGCGGTCCCACAAGCCTTTGTTCAGCGGTTGCGCGGCCATCTCGCGGCGAATATCGAGCCGGCGTTGGCGGATGGGTTTTAGCTGCTCATGCTGTTCGTTAATCGCCAGATTCAGTTCGTCGAGTCGCGTCAGGCAGTCCGCGGGAAGTGGATCAAGATGACCCAACTTCGTCAGTTGGCGAGTCAGATCAGCACGTTTCTTCCATTTGTCGCGCACCTGGATCGACACTTCGACCGTACGCGCGTCGAACTCGTAAGTGCCGATGCGGCGTTCGAGATCGTCGATCTCCTGAATCAGCACGCGCTGTTGCCGCGCGAGATCGGCCCAGCGCCGCGTCTGATGCTCCAAGCCGTCGATCTCGCCGCGCAGTCGTTGGCGTTTGGCCAACAGCTTGGCCAGTTCCGCCTCGGCGTTGTCGTTCTCCCACAAACGGCAACGCTCCGCTTGCAGGTGACGCATGACTTCCACCAACGACACACGGTCGACGCCGCTGGCCAAGTCATACAGTTGCTCGGCGGCTTGCGTGTCGTTCAGCGTGGCGAGTTCCTGAAGCTCGCGAATACCGACGGCGAACACGTTGTTGAAGATCGATTCGTCGATCCCCGACAACAACACGCTCAGCAAGTGTTGGCCTTGGCGACTGCCACTGTCGGACAGCACGATCGCGCGACCGATCTTTTGTTGAGCCTCGTCGTCCAGCCGTCGTTCGATCGTGAATTCGCCACTGTGATTCTGCACGCGCAGGGTACCACCGGGGACACCGCCAAACACCGGGGGCAAATACAAATGGCGACGCTCGTCCGAGAAGCCGTAGAGTACGGCGCGGACAAACTGCATCAAGGTAGTTTTGCCAGCTTCATTCGGTCCATAGAACAACGTCACCTCGGGTGACAGGTTGTCCGCGGACATAGTATTCCAGACGCCGAATCCATCGACTTGAATATCGGTTATCTTCACGTCGTGATCCTCTCGGGCTTGGGTCCTTGCGAAGCCAGCGCAGGGTCGCGCGACGAACTATCGTCCCCGCGGAGTAGGTCGAGCCCCAGCATGGCCGCTTCCCGCAACACCTCGTCGCGTTCGACGGTATCGGTCAGCCACTTGTCCGAGCTGACTTGCCGCGGCAAACGTGCATCGCCGATCAGACTGCGCAATTCAATCGGCTTCGCGTCGTCGTCCTGGTAATCACGGACGACACGCATGTAGTCGCCCAGAATCGAATCCTCATCGCACCATTCCGCACGTAGGGCGTGAGGAGGGTCCAGTTCGAGGCTCAACGCCCAGATCGGCGGCGTGCCGAAGCCGTGCTCGCGACGAAGCCATTCCAGCGTCTCGGCTCGCTGCCGCGCTTGGGCAAACGAACTATCGAAGCGACCGAGTCCACCCAATTTCCAAGTCACCAGGGCTGGACGATCGTGTTCAACCAGATTGCGAATTCGGGCTCGGAGTTGATTCTGCACTTCACCCCGAGCGTTCCCCGCGACGACGTCGATGTTTTCGCGATACCAGCGAATGGCATCGGTCTCGATCACGCGTAAGCGTGTCTCGCCATCCGCCGCCACGCTCACGAGCGTACAACCATGCGGGCCGGTGTCATTGACACAAAACCCCTGCGGGCTGCCCGGGCAATGCGCCGTGACACGTCCCTGGAACGGCGTGTCCGGGACGTCCGAACCTCCCGCAGCCCAGTATTCGATCCCCTGCCGCGGTTCATTGAACAAATCACTACGACCATGCATCACCGCGATCTGATAGCCCTTGACGGCCAAGCTGAGGAACTCGCCGGCTTGCAACGATCGTTGCCCCGTCCAGCTTCGACCCAGCAGATCCGCGATTGCGTGTTCTCCGCGAAAGTGACTGATCTGCTCGACCTTGTCCGACGCGAAGATATGGACATTCGCGGGCCAGTCCAGATCGCGAATACAATCGTCGCGCATATCGTCCTCGCTGGCCGCCCAATAGACCGAGATGCCTCGTGATCCGAGACGCTCGAACTGTTTGCGCAAGAACGCCACCGCGCGTGGGCCGGCGCGGGTCGGATCGAACAAGTCGCCCGACAGCACCAGGAAGTCAACCTCCTCGCGCGTGGCCGCTTGAAAGACGCGTTCGGCGGCATCGAACGGCGCGTTGACCAGCGCTTCGATCAAGTGTTCGGGGGCATCGGCGATACCACCAAGCGTGCGTTCCAAATGGAAGTTTCCGGCATGTAGGAACCGGAACGATTGAGCTGGCATGAGCACCTCCTTGCGCTCGTAATTGTGCGGCATTTCTGTTTGAACTGCGGGAAGTTCAGGCGCGCCGGTGGCAATTTAACAAAGACAGGCGAATCAAACTAGTTGGATTTTCTAGCCTGCTAGCACAAGGATGCATTCGGTTTGGAAACGATGCGAGGTCGCTACCGGAAATGCCTGGCTTATCCGATCAGTCCACGACTTCTATCTTCTCGTACCGTCCCTGCGGTAAACGGAGATGGTCGACTTTCGAACAGATTACTCGGGGTCGACCGTCACATGGAGCCCGTGCAGCACGACCACGGCATGATTGCCCACATAGCCACCCAAGTTGTTAGCCGGGTCATGGAGAATGCTGCCCAGCACCAGGACTTCCCGATCAATGTCCACCGTATCCGACGGATCGGTCGGGCTGACGACCGCGAGCGACTTGCCGCCCGACTCCAGGCTCGTCACGAACACTTCACCCTGCTTCTCGATCGATTTCACGACACCAAAGAGGCAAATGCCATCGGTCTCGCGTTTCTCACTACCGAGTTTAATCCAGCCGCTGGCAATACCGCCAACAAACTCTCGTTGATCTCGCCGTGAGCCGAGCGAGTTCAGCAGTTCCGCGGCGGCGGAACGTTGTTCGTCAGTTTGCGTCTGGTCTTGATCGGCAAACACCAGAGCCTCGCCCAACTTCGAGAACGCCAAGTAGAAATCCCGTTTGAGGGAACTGGTAGCGACTCCATCCGAGATCTCATGCCAACTCGTATTCACCTTCACGGCGTTCGCGACTCGCAGGCTCAATTCGTCGCCGCTGATCGAGCGAGGTTGGCGAACTTGTCCGACGGCCAGCCTCGCGGACTCGCTCGGCGCAGCATCGTCAATTGGGGCTGTCGTCGAAGGCGTTGGCACAGTTGCTGGGTTCGACTCGACCGTCGCGATGGGAGCATCGAGCGCCGAGGGTGTGGCGATTTCTGGGAGGGGATCGAGTTCCAATCCGCCGATTTCGAGTCCGGGAATGCCGACCGGGCTAGCGAATACATCGTCCTCCGCCTCGACTTCGCGATCCTGCATCGGCGGTTGATCTTCGGATGGGCTGGGAGCGCCACCTCCGAATACACCAAAGCTCTGGTTTTGCGGTGCAACTTCGGTCAGCAATTCTTGATCATCGGGAACGTCGCTTGCCACACCAAAGGTGCCCGCTCCGCCAAACCGAAAATCGGGGATCGACGAGTCGGAGTCAACTACGGACGGCTGACCCGAGGCTTCCGTATTGGTTTTGTTCCCACGGAACTTAGCGGGGACAATCTGTGGCAGGAACTGAGCCACAATAGGCCCAGCTCCAAAATCGCGTTTCAAATCCCCGGGCAGATACCACAAGATCAACTGGGCGATCGGAAAAGCGAGTAAGCCTCCCAGGACAATGGAAATTATCGATTTGATCGGGCTGCCCTTGGGCTTGGTGCGCGCGGACGAGCGGATCTTGGCGACAGCTTTGGGCTTTGTAGCGGTGCCCTTGTCCAAGCTGACCGCGACGGCGGGGGAAGCCTTTTCCAAGGCAATCGGAACGGGTTCCGCCACTTCCAGGTCGTCGGTCAAATCGTCAAGTGAATCCCATGAGGTGGGAGCAAAGTCATTGGACTTCGAAATTATCTCCGGATCGCGGACCATGATCAGCAGGGGTGGCAACTGGCGCAGGGCCTCGGCCAGCGAATACTCTTCCCGGCAGAGAGGACAACGCACAACGGCTGCGGGGCTGGCATCGTCGAGCACACGGACTTGCTCGGAACAACGGGGACACAAAGCGATCGTCATACAGAACTCCGCGGAAAGTTGACCAGCTCGCAAGCATCTAGTGTAGCAACGCCCCTTGACGAATGGCTAGCTTTTCAACGCCCGTTTGTTGTCTTCGAGATGCGTCATGAATACATCGTTAGTAACGGAACAAACGAAACCAAGCAGTTACTCCCCGTCGGCTGAAGCGTGAGGTTGCACCTGTTGGGAACTCATCGGGCCACGTTTCACGGTGGAATCGAACGAATCGCGAGCACGATTCCTGGGCTGTAAACGATTGCTGAAATAGAACTTATGTCGTCCTCAACGTACTTTCCGTGGGCCATCCCCAAAGAGTTTTGTTGCATTCTGTCTACTTGATGTGTTAACTTGATACTCGCCTACCGTTAATCTCACACCGTTCCATGGACGCAGTAACGCCCGTTACTTGAGGGAACCGATCATGCCTTGTTATTTCCTGCCTCGCCGAATCGCTGCCACCGCCTTACTGCTGGCAATGCTTTCACCCGTGACCACGCTCACACTTCGTTCCGAAGAGAACCCCGTCGCAAAACAACCTCCGGGACTCGGCGACCCTGGAAAGCTGCTTGCCATTTCGGTTGAGACCGGACGTACGGTCGATGGCAAATTTCAAGTTTCGGGCCGAGACGCCAGCCAACAGCTCGTCGTGACCGGCGCGTACGAGAGCGGACAGCAACGCGATCTGACCCGGACTGTCGCTTACACCGCAGTGCCCGACGGAATTGTGCGGATCGATACGACGGGTTACGTCACACCCATCGCGGAAGGGGAGGCCACGATCCACGTCAAGTCCGATGCGGGGGCTGATGCGACCCTGAACGTAGCCGTCAGCAACATCCTGCAGGACTTGCCCGTGAACTTTCCCAACCAGATCGTTCCGGTCTTCACCAAGTATGGCTGCAATAGTGGTGGTTGCCATGGAAAATCTGGTGGCCAGAACGGATTTCGACTTTCCTTGCTCGGCTTCGAGCCCACGGAAGATTATGAATACCTCGTTAAAGAGGGACGCGGACGTCGGCTCTTCCTGTCGGCACCCGATCGCAGTCTGTTGTTGACCAAGGCTGCGGCGAGAGTGCCGCACGGTGGTGGTCATCGGATCGATGCCGACTCACCGGCTTATCGCATGTTGCGTCGTTGGATCGAGCAGGGCGCGCCGTACGGCAATTCCACGGATCCCACCGTCACGCACATCGACGTTTTTCCGAAGGAACGGCTGATGGGCCGAGATTCCTTGCAGCAGATTGTGGTGGTGGCCTACTACTCCGATGGCTCGTCGGAAGATGTCACGCGGACCACGCAGTTCGATTCCAACGATACGGAAATGGCCGAGGTCAGTGTGACCGGTTCCGTAACCACGGCGCAACTGACTGGTAGCGTCGCCATCATGGCACGGTATCAAGGACATGTCGGCGTCTTTCGTGCTACGGTTCCGTTGGGGATTCCTGTCGAGAACCTGCCGGTGGCGAAGAATGTCGTCGATGAAAACGTCTTTGAGAAGTTAAAGGACTTGGGCTTGCCCGCCTCGCAAGTTGCCGATGATGCGACGTTTCTGCGTCGCATGTCCATCGACATCGCGGGGCGACTCCCGACGATCGAAGAGGCCGAGGCTTTCTTAGCCGATAGCTCGGCGGACAAACGAGCTAACGCCATCGATCGTTTGTTGGATCACAGCGACCACGCGGAATACTTCGCGAACAAGTGGGCCGCGATTCTGCGGAACAAACGCCGTCAGGAATCCGACAAGGTGGCCACGTTTGCATTCCATGATTGGATTCGCGAGAGCTTGTATGCGAATAAGCCCTACGATCAATTCGTGCGCGAAATTCTCACAGCGTCGGGGACTCCCGCAACGAACGCACCGGTATCTTGGTACCGGGAGGTCAGTGATCAAGCGGCACAGGTTGAGGATACGGCCCAGTTGTTCCTTGGTTTGCGGATTCAATGCGCCCGGTGCCACCATCACCCCTTCGAGAAGTGGAGCCAACAAGACTATTACGGCTTTGCCGCTTTCTTCTCGCGTGTGGGGCGCAAGAAGGGACTGATTCAAGGTCAAGACCGAGTCTTCCACAATCCGGGTCAAGCACAAGCTCTGAATCCCAAGACCAAACAAAATGTTCCGCCGACCGGTTTGGGAAGTCCTCCTCCCACCTTGGATGCACAAGACGACCCACGCGAGAAACTGGCAGCTTGGATGGCCGAGAAGGACAACCCGTTCTTTGCCCACGCGCTGGTGAATCGCTATTGGAAGCACTTCTTCGGACGCGGCTTGGTCGATCCGGAGGATGACATGCGCGTCACGAATCCGGCTACCAATCCGAAGTTGTTGGATGCGTTGGCTCATGATTTCATCGGCCACCAATTCGACTTGAAGCATTTAATCCGGACCATCTGCAACTCCAGTACCTACCAGCTCGCGGCCGAACCGAACGAATGGAACCGCGACGACAAGCAAAACTTCTCACGCTACTATCCGAAGCGACTGAATGCCGAGGTGCTGCTCGACGCCATCGATCAGGTCACAGGCACCACGACCTCGTTTGGTGGAGCACCGGCTGGTACCCGCGCGGTCCAGTTGCCGGACACCGGCTTCAACTCCTATTTCCTTACCGTCTTTGGTCGGCCCGAGTCGAGCAGTGCTTGTGAGTGCGAGCGGTCGTCGGAAGCGAATCTCGCCCAGAGTTTGCATCTGCTGAACTCGAGTGAGATCCAAGGAAAGTTGACGGCTGGTAATGGGCGTGCGGCGGTCATGGCGGCCGATAAGGAGCGGGCTCATCCCGAGAAGATCCGTGAGCTCTATCTGCTGGCTTTCGCGCGCGAGCCGCTGGCCGACGAGTCGGCGATCGCCATGGCACATATCGAGAAGTGTGGCGACGACACCAAACGGGCCTATGAAGACATCGTTTGGGCGTTGATCAACACCAAGGAGTTCTTGTTCAACCACTAAACCACGAAGAAGCTCGCGTGCGGGAATCTTGGAGCCGCTGCCGCTGGTGGCGGCGTGAGTTCCCCCGGCGAATGTTGCAACCACCCACCGTAGCAATCAGACTAGCAAAGGGCTGTCTGAGATCTCCTTAGGCCCCGTGCCTCCAACCCCGCAGTCCAACCTCTCCCGCCCACCTACTATTCGATAAGGAATGATTCCGATGGCGCGCAGAACGCTTGCCGGTCGAACATCCCACCGATACCGCTGGCAGCAACTGGCTGCGGTTCTCTCCGGAGTCGTCGTCACATTCGCTTCGTCCGCTGTGTGGGCTCAGCTTCCGAGCACGCAATTGTCGAGCGTCTTTCCACCCGGTGGCAAATTTGGAACGACTGTCGATGTCCAGGTCGCGGGGGCCGATCAGATCGATCTCACGGCGTTGGTGTTTTCCCACCCCGGAATCACCGCCACGCAAAAGATGGCCAAGCCCAACGAGTTCCTCGCCGAGCAACCGGTTGCCGGCGCGTTTACCGTGCAGATCGCTGGCGATGTGCCGGCGGGCAGCTATGAGGCGCGAGTCGTTGGACGCCACGGGATTTCCAATCCGCGAGCCTTCACTGTGGGACTTCTCGACGAATTGGTCGATCGAAGCGCGAACAATGCTCCAGCAACGGCTACCGAGTTGACGGTCGACAAGACGGTCAACGGCCTTGTGGATGCGAACAATCGCGACCATTTCAAGATCGCGTTGAACGAAGGGCAGAGGGTGTTGCTGGACTGCGCGGCTCAGCGTATCGATTCCCGCATCGACGCGACGTTGGTTGTGTACGATCCGCAGGGACGTGAACTCGCCCGCAGTCGTGACTATCTCGGCACCGACCCATTGATCGACTTCACGGCCTCCGCGACCGGCGAGTATCGCGTCGTTCTATACGACTTTCTGTTTCGTGGAGGGGCCGACTATTTCTACCGTTTGACGGTGCATATGGGGCCGCATATTGACTTCATATTTCCGCCCGCGGGGATGCCGGGTACCAATGACTCCTATACGATCTACGGCCGTAATTTGCCCGGTGGATCTCCCTCGGAGTTTAAAGTTGACGGGATCGCACTCGAACAACTCTCGGTCAACATTCCACTACCGAATGACGAAGCGATCACGCGACAACTCGCCTTCGCTGGGCTCATTCCACCACAAAGCGCCGTACTGGATTCATTCGCCTATCGCTTCAACACGGCAACGCCCTATCCAATTCAATTTGCCACCGCACCGATCGTCAAAGAAATCGAACCCAACAGCGAACCGAGTCAGGCTCAGCAGGTTTCCGTCCCGTGTGAAATCGCCGGTCAGTTCTATCCGGCTCGCGACCAAGATTACTTTCAATTCGAGGCCAAGAAGGGGGAGGTCTATTTCATTGATGTCATCTCCCAACGCATGGGCCTGGATGTCGATCCGTACTTGATTGTGCAACGGGTGACGAAGAACGAGGCCGGCGAGGAAACTGTCGCCAACTTGGCGACGATCGATGATCCTGGCGATCGCAACGGTAGGATTGGGAGTAACTTCGACACGTCCACGGACGATCCATCGTACCGATTGGCGGTTGATCAGGATGGCCTCTATCGCGTGCTCGTGCGGGATCAGTTGGGAGCGGCGAGCATCGATCCGAGAAAGGTCTATCGATTGGCGATCCGGCTGGCGCGGCCCGACTTCCGAGTCATCGCGGTGGCCGAGCGAATTCAGGCTCCGGTCAATGCCGCGGCCGTGCTGGCGGGGACGACGTCGCTTCGGCGAGGCGGCACGACGCTCTACGATGTCCGCATCGAGCGTGTGGATGGATTCAGTGGTGAGGTCGAGATTACCGCGGAGGATCTTCCAACGGGTGTGACGTGTGCGAAGTCGATCATTGGTGAGAGTGCTAACTCGACCGTGCTCGTGTTCAAGGCAGCCGAGGACGCGCCCGCATGGCATGGCCTGATACGTGTGGTTGGCCAATCGAAACTGAACGACCAGCCCATATCTCGTTACGCCCGAGGGGGTGCCGCGGTTTGGGAAACGGGCAACCGCGTCATTGATCCTCCGAAGTTTCGCGCAACTCAAGATATTGCCTTCGCGGTGATCGACAAGGACCCCGAACAGGCCCTGGTTACCGTCGCGGATGAACAGATCTGGGAAACATCGCGAGGCGGTAAATTGGAAGTTCCCGTCCAGGTGACTCGGCGTGGCGATTTCAAAGGTGACTTGAGCCTCGTGGCGATTAACGTCCCCAATGAATTCAAACCGGCGAACGTCGACGTGAAAGGCGATGCGGCGGAAGGTAAGCTGCTGTTGGATCTGAAGAACAACGCCATCAAACCTGGGATCTATACGTTTTATCTCCGAGCCGATACGAAAATTAAACACGCCTTGAATCCCGATGCCGTGACTCGATTGACCGAAGATCAGAAGACGGTCGATGCGGCCATCGTCGAATTAACGGCGAAGTTAGCGACCACGGGTGAAGCCAGCAAAGCAGCCGCGCTGAAGGCACAAGAACTCGCGGCGATTGCCAAACAAGCGACGGATGCGAAGACGATCGCAGACACGACCGCCACGCAAGCGGCTGAGGCGGCTCGGCAAGCTGCGGCAGCTCTGGCAGCCGCCAACGAGGCCGCCGCAAAGGATGCCGCCAACGAAGCCTTGAAGCAGGCTGCGACGGAAGCCCAAAAAACACAGGCGGCCGCCGACGAGAAAAACGTGGAAGCGATCGCACAGCAGAAGGCCGCCGAGGCCACTCTCACGCAAGCCCTAGCCGACAGCAAGCAGGCCGAAGAGGCGAAAGTCGCCGCGGAGAAAGCCGCCGCCGATGCGGATGCCACGCTGAAACGCGCTCAAGCCGTCAAGGTCACGGTTGATAAGCAGTTGGCCGACACCACCAAGGCCAACGCTCCCGTCGATAAGAACGTGGCCTTCCTGTCGACACCCATTCGGTTGCGAGTTCTCGCCTCGCCGCTGAACTTGCAAGCCACAGCCCCTGCCGCGCCGCTAAAGCAAGGTGAGAAGGCCGAACTGAACCTTGCCTTGGAACGTCTTTACGGCTTCGAAGAGCCCACGGATGTCACGCTCGAACTGCCACAAGGTGTCGCGGGGATCGCGGCCGCGAAGCTGACCATCGCCAAAGACCAACAGGCGGGTAAGGTGGAGCTGACCGCCAATAAAGATGCTACGCCCGGAACGCACACTTTGACTCTGCGTGCCAAGGCGAAGTTTAATAGTGTGGATGTTGAGGCAACTCAACAAGTGACCGTTCAAGTCGAGAAGACAGAATAAGTTGAACACGATTCGGCTTCCTTAAGACTCGGTGCCGTTGTTCAAACTCCATCGCCGCGTACTTTTTACAAGACCCTGTAATCAGGTTGAAATGCTATGGTGACACGATATTCGCTTCGTCCGCAAGTCATCGCGGGACTACTTCTCACGGCATTGCCCTTCTGTGGCGCGTCAGTACTTCGTGCCGACGACGCGATTACGATCGCGGAAGTGAGCCATGACGGGGACGTCGATTTCGAACGGGAGATCTTGCCGATCTTTCGGCGGAATTGTCTGGCCTGTCATAACAACACGGATGCCGAAAGTGAATTGGTGTTGGAGAACCCGGAAGTGATTCTAAAGGGCGGCTCCGCGGGACCGTCGGTCGTGGCTGGCAAAGGCCTGGAGAGCCTGCTTCTGCAGGTGGCGGCCAAACAGACCGAGCCGTTCATGCCGCCGCAAGACAACAGCGTCGGAGCCAAGCCGCTCACTCCCGAGGAACTGGGCTTGATCAAGTTGTGGATCGATCAAGGAGCGAAGGGGCAAGTCTCCGGAACCAGCGGTCCCGTAAAGTGGCAACCCTTGCCTCCGGGAGTCAATCCAATTTATGCCATCGCCATTTCACCCGATGGTCAATACGCTGCCGCCGGACGCGCCAATCAGATTTTCCTCTATCACGTCGGCAGCAAGCGTGAAATCGGTCGCTTAACCGATCCGGCACTGGTCGAAATCTCGGCTGGTCGGCCAGGCGTCGCTCACCTCGATTTGGTCCAAGCCTTGAAGTTTAGCCCGGACAGCAATCTGCTGGTTTCCAGTGGTTACCGAACGGTGAAGTTTTGGCAGCGAGCTCGCAATGCACACAAGACCGACTTCGCGGGGCTTGCAAGTCCAGTACGAGCGATGGCGGTAAGCGTGAATGGTCAGTGGGTGGCGATGGCGGAGGAAAGTGGTCAAGTGAAGCTCTACGAACTTCCCTCGGGAAGTTTGGTCCGCACACTGGAAGGTCATGCCGGAGTCGTTTCCGGAATCGCCTTCACTGCGGACAACTCCAAACTGCTCACCGGCGGTCAAGACAAGACGTTTCGTTTGTGGAATGTGGCCGATGGGCAATTGCTGGGGCGGCACGAATCTCCAGCCGCGATTCAGGCCGTAGCGTTGATTGCGGGCGACTCGCAGATAGCCACCGGTGATGCCGACAACGTGATTCGCATTTGGCCGTTACCCGATGCTCAGAAAGCGGCTGCGGAGCAAGCTGCCCTGGTGAAAGCCGAGGCCGATAAGCTGGCGGCGGAGAAGTTGGTTGCGGACACGACCGCCACCGCGAAGGCTGCGGAAGAGAAAGCTCAGTCCGGTACCGACGAAGACAAGGCCGCCGCCACGAAAGCGGTTGCGGATCGAGTCGCTGCGGAGAAGGATGCCGTGGACAAAGGGGCGGTGGCTCAGGCCGCTGCTGCAAAAATCGCCGAGTCGGCTAAGTTCTTGAAGGAACTGAAAGGGCACGGTGGTCCCATCACAGCTTTAGCGGCGGTCCCGCCCACGGCCACCCAACTTGCTTCAGGCAGTCAGGATGGCACGTTGCGTGTCTGGGATGTAAACGTGGGCAATGCCATTCGCCAAGTCAATCATGGTGCCCCAATTACCGCCATCGCCGTTCGTCCGGATGGTCAGCGTTTTGCCTCGGCCAGCTCGAACAACATCACCAAGCTGTGGGATGCCGCAGGCAAAGAGATCGCCGCACTGTCGGGCGACTTCCGGGCGAAAATCCAAGTCGAAGACATGACGCGCATGGTGGCGATTGCGAAACGCGGTATTGATGCGGCCAAGGCCGACTTGAAAGCGGCAACCGATCGTAAGGAGGCAGAGGACAAAAATGCCACTGCGGCCGACGAGGCGATGAAAAAGGCGGACGAAGAACATAAGAAGAAAGTGGAAGCAGCCAAACAGCCGCTGGCTGACAAGGTTGCCGCCGAGAAAGTCTTGACGGATCTGCAAGCCGGGCTCGTGAAATACGAGGCGGACAAGAAGACTGCGGAAGAGGGACTCGTCGCCGCCGACGAAGCGATCAAGAAGGCTCAGGCCACCTTGGTTACCAGCGAAGCCTATATCAACGAATCCGCAGCGGCCGCCAAGGTGGTTACGGAATCGCTCGCGACGAGCTTGGCACAACTGCAAGAAACGGCCAAAGCGCAGCCGGAGAACAAGGCACTCGCAACGTTAGTCGCCTCGGTCGATCAGGCGATCAAGAACGCGGCGGAAGGTCAGAAGAAATCCGCCGAGACCGCTAAAGCCGAGTCTCAAAAGGCGATCGTCGACGAAGAGGCCAAAAAGAAGACGATGGAGGAAGCCAAGAAGACCGCCGAAGCGGCGATTGCCAAGGCTCAAACGGATATCAAGGCGGCTGATGAAAACGTCAAGAAATTAGCCGCGCCGGCTCAAAAGGCGATGGATGAGCAAACGGCCGCCGAACGCGCACTCCAATCGGCGACACGCACCGTGGAGCGAGCAAAGGATGCCGTCAAGAAGGCCATCGACGCGATTCCACCCGTGGAAGCGACCGTCAAGTCGGCGGAAGAAAAGGCGAAGCAGACCGAGGAACAGCTCGTACAAGTCACCCAGACCGCGGCGGGCACCGAGAAGCCCTACTTGGCGGTCGCGTTCTCACCCGATGGCACGACACTCGCCACGGGCGGCGAGGATCAAAGTATTCGGACTTGGGACAGCGAAACCGGAGCCGCGATCGAGACGTTCGAGGGACATGGGGCAACGGTCACGGCCGTGGCCTATTCGGCGCAGGGCGATGTTCTTTCGGCCGCCGCGAATCATTCCGCGATCTTGTGGGACAGCCACCCGGAATGGAAAATGGTTCGCACGATTGGTACACCCGATTCCCCTGAGCAGTTTGTGGATCGTGTCACGGCTCTGGACTTCAGTGCCGATGGCAAGCTGTTGGCGACGGGAGGTGGCGAGCCATCGCGGAGCGGTGAATTGAAGCTTTGGAATGTAGCCGACGGTGCCTTGGTCCGAGAGATCAAGGAAGCTCACAGCGACGTGATTTACGGACTGGAGTTTTCCCCCGATGGCAAGCAGATTGCCAGTTCGGGTTCGGACCGCTTTGCCAAAATCTTCGAAGTCGAAACCGGAAAGTTCGTGCGTTCGTTCGAGGGCCATACCCATCACGTCTTGGGTGTAAGTTGGCGTGCCGATGGACGCGTCCTGGCGACGAGTGGCGCGGACAATG
>JBGTHH010000997.1:0-3728 GCA_041746275.1 Pirellulaceae bacterium
CGTGAATTCCGTGCCGCCGCTGAAGATGCCGGTGATGCCGGTGTCCTTGAACGTCTTGCTCTGCTTTTCCAGTTCATTGCAGAGCGATTCCAGCAGCTTGGGCGTGGCGAACATGCACTTAATGTCGTGACCAGCGGACAGGATCGTCAGCACTTGATCGATACAATGCTTCTTGTACTCTTCGAGGTGCTCCATCCAGCCCTTCTTAATCAACTTCACGACCCACCGCGGATCGAGGTCGATACAGAAGCAGATGCCGCCGCGGTACTGGCACAAGTGCTCGACCGCCAGACGCAGTCGTCGTGGTCCGGAGGGACCGAGCATCAACCAGTTCGCTCCCTTGGGGAAGTACTTGTCTGGCAACGTATCGCTGAAAATCTCGTAGTCCGTCCGATGATCTTCGATCACCATGCGGCTTTTCGGGATACCGGTCGTCCCACCGGTTTCGAAGACATACACGGGCTTGCCCGCCAGGCCCTTGGGCACCCAGCGATTGATCGGACCCCCGCGCAGCCATTCGTCTTCGAAGAGCGGGAATTTCTGGATATCGTCAAAGTTCTTGACGTCCGTCAAGGGATCGAAGTTCAGTCCGGCTTTCTTTTCGAGCCAGAATGGCGAACCGGTTGACTCGTGAAAGTGCCACTGGATGATCTCATAGGCATGGGCGTCGAGCTTGTCCTTCGCTGCTTTTTGGAGCGATTCGAGATTGGCGGCTGAAGATTCCGCAGTACTCATGCTGCATTCCTCGGAAGGGCCGGGGCCTTTAATTGGTTCGGCAGGGTTGTTTGGGGGGAGGGAAACCTACGGCGGGCGACAAAGCCTTAAAAGTATCCGAGTCTCGGGTCCAACACAACCAGCGGATCTCTGAGGCGGTGTCCTAACACTGAGCAGACTCAGGGTCGAATCGTGGGCCGGCGGGGAACCCAGGCCTGTGGCCTAGTCTTGTAGAACGAGCCTTTCAGGCTCGAAAACATGACGGGAGCGTGAGCTCCATTCCCGGCCTGAAGGGCCGATTCTGTCAGCACAGGCCCTAAGGCCTGGGTCTGCGGTGCGTTTGAGATCGCCGGCCCTGAACGGGCCGTTCACCCCCGATTGGATCGTTGCAAACACACAAACCGTTACCTGCGCGAGCCGTCGTCCGCGTTAGCGCTCGGCACACCCGTTCGCGTCGAGCCACGCTTGGAGATCCACCAGGGAGTGAAAATCTAGCAACGCCTCGCCGAGTGCCGACAATTGCTCGAACGGCAAGCGGCGGATGCGCTGCTGAACTTCTTCGGGAAGCGGCCCACAGAGCTTGGCAAGCGGCTTCAGCAAAACCATCGCACCGCCTTCGGCGATTCCTTCGGCGATACCTTCGGCTTTGGCCAATCGTTCCACGGACGTTACGTATGGCATTTGCAAACTCTCCTCGAGCTCATCCAGCTCTTGCTTGAATCGTTCTGTCAGATCCTCGCGCAGGTGCATCATCCAATCGATGATTCGGAACAGCTCCCGCACAACTTCCGCATTATCTGAGATTTGAAGATCCAAAACAGACCGCTGTTGTACAACGCCAGCCGCTCGGCAAAATCGGCTTCATACGACGTTTGAACCTCCAGGTGCAGCAGAATCCATTGCGGTTCGCCGGATCGCAGCCGCACCTGGACCAGCAAGTCCACCGTGCGATTGCGCTGGCCGATCTGACCGAGGATTTGACTCAGCTCTTTGTCAGACCACTTTGGCGGATGTTGCCAATCAATGGTTTCCGCAGCGGCGGGAAAATACTTTTCCAGCAACTCGCGGAAGTGGCTTCGCAGAGCGTCCTTCCAGGCCCCGTCATAATCGCTGTCGTGTGGCGAAGGTTGTCGCGACGACGTTTCGCTCATGGTGGCGGTTCTCCACGGGTTCTCGCTGCGCGATTGGATAGCAACCGGTGCCCGCGTAATGTAAGGCCCACATCGCGTCAACGCAAATCAACCTGTGAGCGACGCTCGAGCGGAGACGAATACAAAATCAGACACTCAACATTGATTCCATTTTCGGGATGCCAATGATCATGAATCGTGCTACACTCGAGGCATGACTGCAAAACTCTCCAAGGAACTTGCCGACGCCCTCGACTCCAGTGGTCGAGAAGAATTGAAAGTCGTTCACCCCACGACGAACAGGCTCTATGTCGTCGTTGATGACCAAGTCCACCGCAAGGCGATGGAGGCCCTCCGCCATCAAGAGGACCATGACGCGATTGCTGAGGGAATCGCTCAGTTGGAAGCGGGCCAGGGAAAGCCGCTGCACGAAGTGGAAGCGGAAATGCGGGCTGAGTTCGGTTATCCGCCACGCGCATGAAGTACCGAATCATCGTTCGCGATCGCGTGCGGGAAGACATTCGCCGCAACCGCGACTGGTGGGCCGAGCATCATTCCGCAGCTCAGGCCGAGCGGTGGTTCGATCTGGCGTTTGCGTCGCTCGAAAGTCTGGAGACGTTTCCGCAACGTCACCCTCTGTCGTACGAGAATGATGAATTTCCGTAGCAACGCTCACGAAATAACTTCCTCAAATCCAATGTAGCCATCACGCTCCGCCGTGATGATTGCTGGGTAAACGGGGAAGTTATTTCGTGAGCGTTGCTACGAGATTCGTGATCTGCCCTTCGGTTTCGGTTCGCGACCCAGTTACAGGGCAGTCTTTACGATCAAAGGTGACGAGGTGCATGTGCTGGCTGTTCGACGCGCTGCCGAAGACGTACTGCGTGCGGATGAAATTCCACCAGTCGCAGACGAGTAAGGCCCGATTGCCGCGTCCCGCAGCCACGGCATGCTTTGCTGCGAGGACTGGCGGGAAACGTTCCACTGAGGGCAACGATGACAGGGCGCTAATTGAGAGCCTGTTAGCTCGTCACAAGATAGACGAAGAAAACAGTTCCTGCCGCACAAGTCAGGCGACACGATCAAGAGAGAGACGGGGGGGCGAGAGTGGTGCGTCCCTTTGCCGCCGAGAAGTGGCGTGTTCCTCCGCCGAGTCGAACTCGAACCTCCCACGTCGTTCCGGCGGGACGGCACTGCTTCTCCGAAGACTCCGAAGCAGTGGCACGACAACCGGCACAACGCGCAGGGCCACCCAGCCCAGCCAACTCTCCCCTAAAGGCAAGGAATAGACAGCCGTTCTTGGCAGCTGATGACGCTGCCGACATCGGTTTGTGCAATCTCCTAACTGGCGATGTCTGACTCCGAACCGCTGACACGACAACCAGCGAACCAACCAGCCACATCGCTTGGCACAAATTCAACGATCCAGGAAAGCCAAGAGAGCATTCCGAATCTGCTGAACACCCGAATTCGACTCGTGTGGTTTGAGTGCGATTGCTCCAACGCCTTCAAACACCGACCGTCCACTTGGACATTGGAAGAACTTGGTCGCGGTTCCGGGGTACAGGATGTAAGCGCCGAACACATCGTTAATTGCCTCTCGGTACGTGTGCATTTTATCGATATCCTCGTCTTTATATTTGCCAATCTGTCCCTCGAACTCTTCTCCCCAAAACTCGCCTTTTTCTCCCTTTGCTTTCGCGTCGAAAATGATCTTGCTCGCTTCTCGACTAACGACGATATCGGGACGAAATGAATGAGAGTAGCTGGCGCGATCAGCATCACCGCGAGGGGAACAACTCAAATTGAAATGGAGCGTGACCTGTTGGGGATATCGGATCGCCAGTCCACACGAAACAATCTGCTCCTGGTTGCCCATTTCGG
>JBGTHH010000998.1:0-1567 GCA_041746275.1 Pirellulaceae bacterium
CAACAGCGACACATAATAGCCGATACTTTGGTAACGATAGGAGCGGCAGAGATTGAACAATTTGACGCTACGCAGCTCGCTGAACTCCTCCTTGGTCAAGTAATTCTTCGCGTCCACAACGTCGACGCCCGGAATATGAAACGGCCACTCCTTGGGATCATTGACTACGATCAATGTCGGCACTGGGAACTCCTCGCATTTTCCTCGGTGTCAGAATCAGCAAATTGGCGTCGTAAGTCAGCGCGCCCAGCAAGATCGAACAAACGACGCGGTCGACATTGACCACATAATAGTGGTCACTGGGAGCAATGGGGTTGCGCAGATAGGGATCGGCCACGCGGACCATTTTGGTGTCACGATCGTAGCCGCACAGGACGACAAAGTGCCCCGTCGGGAAGCCGTGGATATCATCGGGAGTACAGGCCGCGCCGATCTCGCGAGCCACACGATACAGGAACGTCGAACTCAACCCGGCGATGATCGGGATCGAGCGGTTCAAATAGTTGCGAATCAGGCCGCGGGTCAGATCTTGCATTCGAATCCGCCCGCCCGCTCGCAGAAACCCTTCATACGCTCGGCCAGCCACCTGCAACTTCGGCTTGGGCTTGGCCTCGACCTGCGCCGCGAGCTTGTCGGGCAACACGGACAAGCCATTGCCATGCACGTCGAACCAAGTCGGATCGAACACGCGGACGTTGTAGGTATAGATGGTCGCCTCGTAACCCCGCGTCAAGGCATGTTGCCCCAGCAGCGGCGCGAGCGTTCCATCCGTCCCCATGTTCCCCGCCTCGTCGATCACCCGCTCCAGAGGCAGGATGTCATCGAAATAGCTGTACACGGCCTGCAAACACGTGGGACCGCAGGTGTTGTCGTTGGGCTGCGGTAGGATTTCCAAGTGAACGCGATCCACGCTGCTTCTCCCGCCTCGAAGGCCCAACGCCAGAACCCGTTCCGAGCCGACGTTCAAACCTTCTTCCAAACGGCTGGACAAGCCGCGGCGAGCCGAATTATGCGGACTGTCCAACGTTTCGGCAATGGCATCGAGCTTGGCCTCGCTAAACGCGTAGGGCCTGTCCGAAAAGGGATCTGACCCTCTGGAGGCAAGTCGTTTTACTAGGTTTCTGGCCTCGTCGGCGACGGTCTGACTCCTTTTCAGACAGGCTCTTAGAGATTGCCATTTACTTACTTGGCGATTAGACTCGGCATTCCCCCCCCTGGTCGGTTTTACTTCTCGGACTTAACTGAAGGATGGCTTAAATGCCTCGCCCGTCGAAACGCTCGCACCGAGGCCGGCCCCCACTTTTTTCTCGTCCTTCGTTAAGACTACGCAAGCGGCACTCGCGCAGAATGGTCTTCGAGCAACTCGAAGCTCGCCAATTGCTCAATGTCGACTGGCGGAATCCCGTGGATGCGCTGGATGTCAATGGCGATGGTACCATCTCGCCCATCGATGTGTTGCTGCCCATCAACGAGCTTAATCGACAGGGTTCGCGGGCGCTGGTCGGCCAGCCCGGTGCGGACGACGCGTTTCTGGATGTGTCGGGAGACCAGCGGCTCTCGCCGATCG
>JBGTHH010000999.1:0-3545 GCA_041746275.1 Pirellulaceae bacterium
CTGCGACATCTTCAAGGTGGCACCAAAAAAAGGAGTGTCGATCTCGATCAATGGACAACCTACAAGTCAGTCGCTGGCGGTTGCCGAAATCTACAAAATAGACTTTTATACGAAGAATGGATCGGTGTTTAAGTCGCTGAAATCTCTGGAGTAGACAAGTACAGACGGGCCGCCTCATTCCGAGCGGCCGAAGTTCTTTGCTGGATTTCGTTAGCGCGTTCCTCTAGCTCATCTTGGAGGTTGGTTTTGAGATTCCGGTCTGTTGTTGCTTTGGTGGTCAAGAAACGGATGAGCAAAATCGCGACTATCGCATCGATCTCCGGTGAGGTCGCTCACCATGCCGGAACGCCCGTGTTAAGATGAGCGTAATAGGTATCGTTAAGATGAGCGTAATAGGTATCGCGACTTTCGGCGAATCCTTAACGTCACGAAGGACTTAACATGACCCTGCCGCTCGTAAACAGAAAAGATGCTGGATTGCTGCATCGGCGCAACCTGATCGCAGAGCGCTATCGAGACGGAATGCGGCTGCACGAGATCGCGAAAGAAGTGTCGGTGTCTCGACAGACTGTATGGTCGGATTTACGGTGGATTCACGAGCAACTGTTGCAAGGGTCATTGACAGACTACCGTGAGCGGTTGGTGCGGGAGCTACAGCAGTTGGATTGGTTAGAGAGCGAGGCGACCCAGGCGTGGGAGCAATCGAAGCTGGACGCGCAGAGCCATCGGGTGACCAGCGAGAAGAGGCTTGATGCCGATAAGCAACTGGTCGGAGTCGAGCATGTTAAGACGCAAGCGACCAAGAAGGGGCAATGCGGCGATCCGAGATTTTTGTCCCAGATCGCGGATTGCGTGAATAAACGCTGCAAGCTGTTCGGACTGTACGCACCGGAGAAGCGGGACGTGAAAGTCAGTGTGGCGCAGCGGCGGGAGAAGTTGGCGAATATTGCGCAACGATACTCATTGAATTAAACCGTCGCCCGGCTGCTGATCGGCAAGGCGGTCCTTAACGACGAACTCGACCACAACGCTAATCCCTGCCGCCCATTGTCCGAAGAGTTGGAAGCGTATCACCGTGAAGTGTGGCCGCCGTTGTTCGGCATTCGTCGAGTGGTGGTTAACACGCGACGTATGTATCTGCGGGCGAGTGACGGGCTCGCTTGCATCCTCAAACCGCACCCTGGTACAGATACTGCTGAAAGCTCGCAAAGACCTTCCCGATGTCTTCGGCCCGTCCCAGGTCGGCTATGGCATCGGCAATCGAATTGTTGTATTTGAGCCTCAGAAGCGGCTTCAGTTTGTCTTGACTGAGTTCCTGGACGCCTTCACTCACATAATGCGCGAGTACGAAGTCGAGGAAGGCTCGCTGCTTTGTATCGAAGCGGGCGTTGATCTCGACTTTCGCCGTCGCGGCCCGCTGCTCACGAGTCAGTGTCGGGAGCGCGTAGGCAACGTAGGCCAGCACGTCGAACAGGTCGCTCTTCTCGGCATCGATGATCCGTTGCATCTCGTTCATCTGCTCAAGTCCAAACCCCTTCTCGGCTAAACCTTCCAATAATTTCGAGCGAGTGTCCGGGGCGCTCCATAGTGCCCGCAATTCGACTTCGTCCTTGAAGAACTCGGGCAACTTGCCGAACAGCAATTCCATGAACTGTTGCGCCGACATGGGCGTCCCATCCGGGTGCCAGAAGCTGGTCATCATCATGTGCTGAATCAGCCGCTCTTTGCCATCCGCGAGTTTTACCTTGGCTCTTTTCTTCTTCTCACAGATACAGCGGAGTTTGCCGCAGACTTCGCACGGTTCTTTCGGACATTCGCAAGGAGGCTTGCCGCACACGGAACACGATTGCGGCGGTGTCACTTCACAAACGCACGGCCGTTGACTGCACTTCGGGCAATCTTCCGGGTCCAGCGGTTCCCCATCCCACTCCGGGTCGGCAAAGTGCTGGTGCGCCCTTACGAAGTCGTAGATCGTGAAGAAATCTTTGCCATCGTACAGACGTGTTCCGCGTCCGATGATCTGCTTGAACTCGATGATCGAATTGATCGGACGCATTAGCACGATGTTGCGGATGTTGCGAGCATCGACACCAGTCGAGAGTTTCTGCGACGTGGTCAGGATCGTAGGGATCGTCTTCTCGTTATCCTGAAAGTCCCGCAAGTGCTGCTCGCCCAACGCCCCGTCGTTGGCCGTCACCCGCTGGCAATAGTTTGGATCTTTGCTCGTCTTTATCTGGTTGATGAGGTCGCGCACGGCCAGAGCGTGGTCTTGCGTGGCACAGAACACGAGCGTCTTTTGTCGCTGGTCAATCTGCTCCATGAACAACTTCACGCGGTGCGCCTCGCGCTGCTTGATCTCGATGATTCTGTTGAAGTCGGTTTCCGTGTATCGTTTGCCCGCCTCGATCTCTCCTTCGACCACCGTGTCGTCGGACGTATAAACGTACTCGTCCAGCGTCGTTGAAATCTGCTTGACCTTGAACGGCGTCAGGAAGCCGTCGTTGATACCGTCCTTCAGCGAGTAGATAAACACCGGCTTGCCGAAGTAGTCGTAGGTGTCCACGTTGTCCTTGCGTTTGGGCGTAGCGGTTAGACCGAGTTGTACGGCGGGCGCGAAGTATTCCAGAATGCCGCGCCAGTTGCTTTCGTCGTTCGCGCCGCCGCGATGGCATTCGTCGATGACGATGAAGTCGAAGAAGTCCGGCGGGTAGTCGCCAAAATAGTGTCGTGCGTCCTCAGCCGCCAAGCTCGTTGAACGCTGACCGTCGATCCTTTCGGCACCGAAAGACGGCGAAGCCATGAATGTCTGAAAGATCGTAAAGAACAGGCTGCCGTTCTTCGGCACCTTGCCCTTCTTGCGAATGTCGGCTGGCTCGATCCGCACCAGGGCGTCTTCGGGAAAGGCAGAGAACGCGTTGTAAGCCTGATCGGCCAGGATGTTGCGGTCGGCCAGAAACAAGATGCGCGGCCGGCGCGATGGCTCGCCCTTCGCTTTCCAATCCGTCAGGTTCCAGCGGCTGTGGAACAACTTCCAGGCAACCTGAAAGGCGATGAAGGTCTTGCCCGTCCCGGTGGCCAGCGTCAACAGGATGCGGTCCTTGCCGTCCGCGATGGCTTTCAGCACGCGTTCGATGGCGATGTCCTGATAGTAGCGGCCTTGAAAGTAGCCACCTCGGTCTTCAAACGGGATTTCGGCAAAGCGATCGCGCCAGGCGTTCTGCTCGGCAAAGGTGAGATTCCAGAGTTCATCGGGCGTCGGATAGCGGTCTACGTCCCCTTCGGTCCCTTCTTGCATGTCGACGCCATAGATGCCTTGGCCGTTGGTCGCATAGGTGAATCGAACCGCCAGCTTCCCGGCATAGTTCTTCGCCTGCGCGACCCCTTCGGTGAGAGCTTCATTCCACGCCTTAGCTTCGACAACCGCAAGCTTGGTGTTGCGATACTCCAGCACGTAGTCGGCTGAGAGCGGCTTGCCGCGCCGGCCGAAGCCTTCGAGTCGTCCCAGTGTGATCGGATACTCGCGCCGAATTCGGCTTCCTTCGACG
>JBGTHH010001000.1:0-4702 GCA_041746275.1 Pirellulaceae bacterium
AGCGAACTCGAAGCGCGCATCGAGAGCTACGAATTGGCGTTTCGCATGCAAGCCCAAGCGCCGACCGCCGTGGATCTCGCGCAAGAGACCGCGACGACGCAGCAGTTGTATGGGATCGACAAGAAGGAAACGGAAACCTTCGGTCGCAACTGCCTGATGGCGCGACGCTTGGTCGAACGGGGCGTTCGCTTCGTGCAGCTCTACAGTGGCACGGGCAGCAAGTGGGATTCCCACTCGGCGATCGAAGCCAACCATTCGCGCTTGTGCCGCTCGATGGATCAGCCCGTCGCCGGATTGTTGCGGGATCTCAAGCAACGCGGGTTGCTCGAAGAAACGCTCGTGATCTGGGGCGGCGAGTTTGGGCGTACGCCGATGAGCGAGAAGGGTGATGGCCGCGACCACAATCCGACCGGGTTCTCGATCTGGATGGCGGGAGGCGGCGTGCGGGGCGGACAAGCCATTGGTGCCACCGACGAGCTTGGCCTGTACGCCGTGGAGGACAAGATGCACGTCCACGACATTCACGCTTCGATCCTGTGGTTGTTGGGCATCAACAACATGAAGCTGACCTACGACCACAAAGGCCGTCCCGAACGACCGACGATCAATGAAGGCGCGTTCAACAGGAAGCTGATCACGTAGCTTGGTGCCCAGCTAGCTCCCGCCCTGCCCACCTTGTGAGGTTCCCATGCGATTGATCTTGTTTGGATTACTGATCTGTATCGTGGCGAGCTCGATTGCGGCCGACGACTTGCGGCCCAAGCACGCCGAGGCCGCAGCCATCTTGGCTAAACTCGCACCTCACTTTCAACCGCCGCCGGACTTGAAGGACGACTTGGGCTCCTACCGATCGCCGCTGAAGTTCTACGATGGCACGCCCGTCCAGAACGCCGCCGATTGGTCGCGACGACGCCAGGAAATCCTCGCCAAGTGGCACGCCTTGATGGGACCTTGGCCCAAGCATCTGGATCAACCCAAGGTCGAGATTCTCGAAGAGCAACGGCGCGGCGATCTGACTCAGCGACACCTCCGGATCGAGGTCGCTCCAGGTAAGCACACCGAGGATGCCTACTTGCTCTTGCCCGACGGCCCAGGTCCCTTTCCGGCCGTGGTCGTGGTGTACTACGACGGTCTGACCGGCATCGGACTGGGACGTTCCGAGCTGCGTGATTTTGCGCTGCAACTTGCTCGACGGGGCTTCGTCGCGCTCTCGTTGGGGAGTGGTCCCGAAACGTATTATCCAGATAAAGCGAATTGCCGTTTACAGCCGCTTTCCTTTCACGCCTACGAGGCGGCGACCTGCCATACCATCCTGGCCGGAATGGAACAGGTGGATGCCGAGCGGATCGGCATTGTGGGACACTCCTATGGCGGCAAGTGGGCCATGTTCGCCTCCTGCCTGTATGACAAGTTTGCCTGTGCCGCTTGGTGCGACGGCGGCATCGTCTTCGATGAGAAGCGTGGCAACGTCAATTATTGGGAACGCTGGTATCTGGGGTTCGATCCGGGCCGGGACGAACGTCAGCCGGGGATTCCCAGCGAGCAGAATCCGCGCACCGGTGCGTACAAACAGATGATCGATGGCGGGCACGACCTGCACGAGTTGCACGCTTTGATGGCACCGCGCCCGTTCCTGGTCTCGGGCGGTTCGGAGGATCGACCGGAGCGCTGGCGGGCGTTGAACCATACGATCGCCGTCAACGACCTGTTGGGTGTGAAGAACCGCGTCGCCATGACCAACCGCCCCACCCACTCGCCGACCGAGGAATCGAACGAGCAACTCTGCTTGTTCTTCGAGTACTTCCTGAAACACGCCCCGCAGTAGTCGCTCTCTTCGACGGGAAACAATTTGAACTCTACAGCGAACGTCGTGCCGAACAGTATTGAGAATGTCCCATTGTTTCACCGCCTCAGAGTGTTGACGCGAATGGCAAAGCGACCAGAATAGATCGGCAGGATATTTCATTTTTGATGCCCATTTTGGTGAGGTCCGCCGATGGTTGCCGCCCGATCGTGTTTTTTCGCAGTCGGAGTGTCAGCTTTGTTGGTTGCTCAAGCCGCTCGCGTCGTTGGCGCGGACAGAGCCCCGGCGGGAGGCAATGATGTCAAGCCGTTGCATCAGTTCCTCCCCGTCGACGACAAGGCGGGGATGTCGCTGGCGTATGTCTGGCTGGACATCGCCCAGGAGGCGACGGCGCAGGATGTGGATTTCCATGGGGCTCGTCCGACGATCATCGCGCGCACCTTGGCGGTGTGGGCGACAGCGATGTACGACGCTTGGGCGGCTTACGATGACAAGGCCGTCGGCTCGCGACTGGGGGGAAGCCTGCGCCGGCCGAAGGCCGAGCACACGCTGGAGAACAAGAAGAAGGCAATCAGCTATGCTTCGTATCAGTCGCTCATCTTCGTTTATCCGCAATCCAAGGAGTGGTTGACGGAGGAGATGAAAAAAGTGGGCTACGATCCGCACGTCGTTTCGACCGACCCGACAACGCCGGAGGGAGTGGGAAATCTCGCGGCGCAAGCGGTGATCGCCTATCGCAAAAACGACGGGGCGAATCAACTGGGAAACGAAATCGGCGGCGACGCCGTGGCGTACTCGGATTACACGTTCTATCGGCCGGTAAACCCACCGGACAAGATCCTCGATCCGGATTGCTGGCAGCCGATTACCTTCACGATGCCGGACGGCAAAAAGATCACGCCCGGCTTCTTGACGCCGCATTGGTATCGCGTGAAACCGTTCGCGTTGGAGTCGAGCGCCCAGTTTCGCCCTGGGCCGCCGCCGAAGACGACGACGGACGACGCGACGCTACGGAAAGAGGTGGCAGCGGTCTTGGAGTACAACGCGACGCTCAGCAAGGAACAAAAGGCGATTGTGGAGTTCATGCGCGATGGACCGCGTTCGACGGGTCAGAGCGGACACTGGCTGCGATTCGCGCAAGATGTCTCGCGGCGCGACAAGCACGACTTGGATCAGGACGTGAAGCTATATTTCGTCGTGGCCAACGTGGCGTCGGACGCGTTCATTTCGTGCTGGGAGACGAAGCGGTATTACGATTCATCGCGGCCGTGGACGTTGATCCGGCACTATTACAACGGACAGAAGATCATCGGCTGGGCGGGCGTGGACGGGGGGACCAAAGAGATGCTGGGGAATGACTGGCATCCCTATTCGCCCGTGTCGTTCATCACGCCGCCGTTCCCGGGCTACACCAGCGGCCACGCCACCGTCAGCGGGGCCTGTGCAAAGACCTTGGAGTTATTCACCGGCACGGACAAGTACGGGTTTGCCGAGCGCCGGCGGCATTGCGAGTTGACCGAAAATGAGGCGGGAGATTTCGTGATGTTGGATTTGCCGACCTGGTCGGGGACAGCGGAATTGGCGGCGTTATCGCGGGCAATGGGGGGGTATCACATTCCGATCGATAACAACGTCGGACTGGAAGTGGGCCGCAAGCTTGCGGTTTGGAGCTGGCCGAAGTACTTGGAATACTTCAATGGGACGGCGAAGGTGAGAGATTAGCGGGAAAGACTTACTGCGGATCCTCTATTTTGACCGTTGCTCGGTGATCTCGATGGCTTTCAGGAGCCCACGCGATTTGTTCAGCGTTTCCTGATCATTCGATGTCAACTTCGACTTCGTAGAATCAACCAATGTGAAATGACATAGCTCGGCGATTGGAGGATCACTACATGCGGGATGGCGTTATAGCTCGGATGCGAGTGGTCGTAGGCGACATCACTCAACTGAACGTCGACGCAATCGTCAACGCCGCAAACCAGTCGCTGCGTGGCGGTGGTGGAGTGGATGGGGCAATCCATTTCGCCGCCGGACCCGGACTTCCGCGGAGGATGCGGAGCTTAATCGCGTTCGCCTGGCGGAATAGCGCCGAACAAGTGAGGCGTTGACCTCGCGAGGAACGAAACCATTCAAAGGTTCGAAATTCGGATGCAGACGCTCAAGGATCCAATGTCCGGCGACCAAGATCAAGCCACCCATGATCGACCGTTATGGCCGCGTGATTTGTTAGCGGTTTTAGTGGCTACGATCGGAGCAGGTCTTGTGTCGCTTGTTGTCGATTGGCTCTTTCACTGGTGGAATGCCTAGAACGGTGCGTAGAACAGTAGAGCAGGGACACCGAGTAGAACAGGGTCACCCAACTTTCGGTAAAGGTAGAATGCACGGGTATCGTCGGCAAGCGATAGCGGCGGGGCATTCAGTCTCTTACGAAGCAATTGAAGCTGGGTTTCCCCATCTCCCCATGGGGACTTGTCACCGCTTTTGGTTCTATGTTTCGTCGCGCAGCGACTTTCAAGCTACGAGTCGGCGAAAGGGCTGCGCCCAGAATAGGAAAGCGGCGACAAGTCGCACGCACTCCATAGTTTTGAACTGCGGGGACTTGTCACCGCTTTGGAATTCTCCCACGCACTGCGGCTTTACAGCGTTCGCGACGGTCCACCGATTAAACGGGAGATCGGGGGAGGAAGATCGGGGGACATTCATCGTTGTGTGAACGCGCGTCGGATGAGAGGCGTAAAACGCTGATGCCTGCTCGCCCCTCTGACGCTACGAAGCGGTAGCTGGCTGTCGCCACGTTCACTGCTCCTGATTGGAAAGGATAAGCGGAAAGGTCCATATACGAATCCGTAATGTCACTAACGGCCTGGCTTTGTTTCCGTCGGCTTGGCTGGTCGTCCT
>JBGTHH010001001.1:0-4212 GCA_041746275.1 Pirellulaceae bacterium
AACCGGCAGTTCCTCCAGACGAATTCAGGGACCACCATATGATGGCAATGATCCCAGGTTCAGTCGGGGACGCTGACGCAATCATGGCCGCCATCCAAGAACGACAGCGTCCGAACATCGGGTTGGATTTCTTCCGCCAAATACCTCCTAGTTTGCTTGCCGGGCCGGCGATGCCACGGCTGAATGCTGAGAGTCACTTAACTCAACCTAATTGAAAGGACTACATCATGTATCCGGAACATCTCGGGACAGGTCAGACGATTGAGCTCGACCAGCCTCCGATGGCCCATAAGAGCGAGGTCTTGTTTAGTCATGAGTATGTAGCCAACGAAGTCGCCAGGCACATGAGCGACACATCCGGCGTTTGGTTCAGTAACGATTCAAATCTATATGCCTATGTTGGCAACAACCCGATCAACCGAATCGATCCAATGGGATTGTTTTGGGTTAGTTTAACCTGCGTCGACCTCAAGGTGCTAGACACTTGTCTCCACTTTTACGTATACCGATGCGGCTTCGACCACCAAGGACCTTTGTTGTGGCCAAGTCAGCCGGCATTGTGGTTTACGTGCTATACCAACACAATGGGTTCGTTTCAGGCAGCATGTGACATTCGAAGCAAACTTCTGCTAAGATCCGCATGTCAAAGTCTACAAGCGTGCTATGCCGCGTTCTGGTAAACATGAATTCCGAATTGAGTGAAATCGTCACCGATATCGCGAATGGTAACTTTAACCGCCTTGAAGACATGGCCGACTTGCTCGACAAGTCGGGGCAGTTAGAGTCTGCGAATAGAGTTCGACAAATCCATGACTTGCAGCTTGGAAACATCGCCATTTTGCAGTTTTTTATTGACTCACTTACTAGGTCTCAATTAGTCGCGTTCAGAATGGCGCTTACAAGTGAGGAGAAGATGCCAATGCAATTCCAGCCCTTTAAAGTGAGCGATTCACAATTTGAACTGCTAGAATTCGTGATCGGCTCAATGCGGGAATACGTCATGACAACATCCATGACGGCTTGGCTAAATGCCGATCACCCTGATAATGAACTGCAGCGCCAGTTGAGAATTATTGCAAGTCTATTTTCGCATGAACGCGAAGTGGGCGAAGTGTGAGGCGTGCCGCCTCTACGACGGGAAGCTCGCCATCCTGCGTGAAAGAGAGCAGAGGGAAAGCCGAGGGGACAGCCACCTTCTAAGAATTTCGATCGCACGTCGCGCAAGATGGGGAACTGAAACCTTCGCCTTCCGCACAGCGCAAGGAGCCCTTCGAGATCACCATGGACTACGCTGTGACACGTAGCCCTGCGAATCTATCAGGCTGGTCGCTGAGAATGGGTGTCCCCATCAGTGGCCTCCCCCATCAGTGTCCGTGCTCGACGTCGGCCGCACCGCGCGAGAAGACGTAATACGGATGGGTGTGGACTAACTTTGGAGTGCGTGCGACTTGTCGCCGCGTTCCCACTTTGACGCTGCCTTTTTGCGATCGCAGTCTTCGTGTGGGGAAAAATACCAAAGCGGTGACAAGTCCCCGCAGTCCATAGAGGGTCTCGCGGTGAATGACTTTGGAGTGCGTGCGACTTGTCGCCGCTTTCCCATCAGGGCGCAGCCCTTTTGCCCCAGCGCCGGCGAGCTTGAAAGTCGTTACTTGACGCGATAAAAAAGTGAACGGTGACAAGTCCCCGTAGTTCATATTGGGATAGCGACAAAGGCGGTGGTAAGTCACCGCTCTTCGAAGAAAGCCCCGCACACACACGTGAACGTCGACAATGAACGAGAGGAGCGATCAGCTACGGCGACGGATTGTGACTCGAGTGGAAAAACTCGCTGTCGATCAATTGCCGCGATTGGCCGACTATCTCAGTCTTCTCGAAACTGCGGCGACTCAGAATCAACCGACGACTCTGCCTGAAACAAAGTCGCACTCTGCTCCCGTCACGACACCAGACTGGCCGCACGCACCACTGCACCGCGTCAGCAATCACGGCACGTTCTTTGTGACGGCCAGCACACTGCATAAGCTGCCGCTGTTTCGCGGGCGAAAGGCGCTTGATCTGTTGCACGATTCGCTGCTGGCACTGTCGAAGCAACATGGCTGGACCTTGGAAGCCTGGGCCGTATTCCCAAATCACTATCACTTTGTTGCACACGGCGGGGAATCCACATCGCAATTGGACGCTTTCTTGAAGCATCTTCATGCCGACACCGCCCGCGATCTGAATCAAGCTCAATCTATGCCGGCTCGACAAGTGTGGTTCAACTTCTGGGAGACCGAACTGACGTACGAGAAGTCGTATCTGGCGCGGCTGGCGTACGTCCACCAGAATCCAGTTCGGCATGGCGTGGCTCCCGTGGCGAGTCAATACCGCTGGTGTTCCGCCGCGTGGTTCGAACGCATGGCGACCGCGGCACAAGTCAAGACGATCTATGGGTTCAAGATCGATCGCGTGAAGGTGCGGGAGGATTGCGACGTAACCATCGAGGACATTGCTGCGGAATGAAAATACCAAAGCGGTGACAAGTCCCCGCAGTCCATAGAAAAAGTGGCACCGCCTGACTTGACGGAGGCTTCGTGATCCAACTAGCAATGCCGAAACGAGCGGACTCTGGAAACGCATGATGATTGTAGTGCCAGGCTTCGCCCCATGCTGATCAGCCCAAAGCCCGGTACGTTATATCCCTGCACCGCATGGCCTTCGAGATACCAAGTTCGTGGGCCGACGTTGTGGGCCAAGTACCCTACCAGCCAGTGGCCTGAATTCCAACGTAGCCTCACGCGCCGTATTTCCCGAGTCGCCCGGCGTTGGCGAGCGCTAACGTCATCAAGTGCTTGGCTTCGAACTGTCCTAGCCCACCCCGAATGCACGTGTTCTCTCCAAAAGACGAAAGACCATCCGGGCGACAGCAATCGGACACCAACAACGTGGGCACCGGATGCCAACTGTGGCTCTGGAGATAACTGGGAGTGCTATGGTCGCCGGTGACGATCGTGACCGTTGGTTGCATTGCCATCACACGCGGCAGGATGGCATCGAACTCCTCGGTGCGTTTGACCTTGGCGTCAAAGTTTCCATCCTCTCCGGTGCTGTCGGTGTACTTGAAGTGGATGAAGAAGAAGTCGTAATTGTTCCACTCCTTCTCCAGCACATCGATCTGCTCGTCGAGCGTTTGGGCGTTCCCGACGACCTGCATTCCCACAAGCTGGGCCAAGCCTTTATACATGGGATAGACCGCGATCGCCGCCGCCCGCAATCCGTAAACCTCTTCGTAACTCGGCAGGTTGGGCTTCGCCGCGAACCCGCGCATGGTATGGAAATTGGCCTTGGCCTCGTCCTTAAGTATCTCGCGGGCCTGAACCAGGAACTGCTTGGCCACTTCCGCCGTCTTTTGACTCGCAGCGTCCTCCGCGACGGGGTCGAGTGGTGGCACTCCGGTGGCTTGCGGATCGGTGTCGCGAACGCTACCGCCCAACCCCTCACCCCGAAACACCACGACAAAGCGATGCTCTTTCACCGGTTCCACGAAGATCTCGATCCCGGGAACTCGCACCGCACGCAGTTTTATCGCCAGCGGCGCGCTCTCCTCGGTCGAGATTCGTCCGGCGCGACGATCGGAGATATTGCCTGAGGCGTCGAGTGTACAGAAATTACAGCGGATCGCCACATCACCCGGCTGTAGCGCAAAGCCGATCCCTGTGGCTTCCAGCGCACCGCGCCCGATCAGGTACTGTAGTGGATCGTAGCCGAACAACCCGAGATGGCCCGGACCACTGCCGGGGCTGATGCCCGGTGCCACCGGAATGCTGGCTCCCTGTACGCCGCGGGCCGCCAAGGCATCCAAGTTGGGCGTCTGAGCGGTTTCGAGCTCCGTGTGGCCACCCGGTTGCCAGGGCAATCCACCCAGGCCATCGGCGACGAGCATCACGATCTTGGAGTCGTTCTTCACAAATAGTTCACGAGTCAGCGCATGGAGATCCATGGTGGTATCCCTTCAAGTCCGCGAAGTTCTGAACAGTCTTCGATCCACGCATGTCGTACCACAAACCGTTCGGCTCACCAAGGTGACAGGGCTTTCGCGGCGGGTAGCGATTCCAGGTGCCGTCGGCTATCTTCGTGGAGACGTGGCCACGAGTTCTCAATGGATTGGAAAGGACGATTCGCATGAGTAACATCGCACCCTTGCGGTACGACCCCGCAGGCGCATTTCTCGAA
>JBGTHH010001002.1:0-5385 GCA_041746275.1 Pirellulaceae bacterium
TCTGGAAAGAAGTCTACCCCATCTTCACACGCTCGTGCGTGGGCTGCCACGGACCGGGTAAACAGATGGGCGGATTTCGCGTGGACGAGCCCGAATATTTCTTTGGCAAGGAGGGTCACATGCCGTTGGTCGTGCCCAGCAACAGTGCAGCCAGCCCACTGATTGAGATCGTTTCGGGAGCTCGGCCGAGCATGTTAATGGCGGCCAAACATCGGCTGCCAAACGAAGAGGTGGATTTGCTTAAGGGCTGGATTGACGCAGGTGCCGACTGGCCGCCAAAGTAGCTGCCAACCGGTGAGGGCAAAACCGGGACATACGGAAAGAGCTTGAGGCTGCCATTAACCTTGTAGTCAAAGTCACTCGTAGGAACCTCGGGCGGTTCATTCTGACAACGCTGGGCGTGGGCCTGTTTCTAAGGGTCGTGATGGGGATGCGTCGCTTCCCCTGCGGCTCCGAGGAAGACGCGATTTTTCTGTTTGAGAACGTCTGCGCGGACCTATGGGAGGTGCGGGGGAACGCATGAGGACCGCTCGGAGATCGCTCGCGTAAACGTTCAACGGGCCGACACACCGAATGTAGTTTGGCTGGTGCCGTTGCAAGCATCGGCGCGCACACCGACTCGCTCGTGTTACAAGATTTTTGTTTGAATGTCAGGATTGACTTGGCGCGATATGCCACCATGTTTTCCCGCGGGAAACTTCTCTCTTCAATCGCTTTCGCAAGCCAAAAACTGCACACCATTCACCACGGATCGAGAGGACGGATGCCGAGACCAAACGACTCGCTGTCCCTTCAATCGTCCCTCAAGCGGAAGTCTCGGTGTATTTCGGTCGCACAATGTTGATGTCGGGTTTGGGCTTGGTCTGCTCCAGAGCCTCCTCCAGTGCTGCCCGGACGTCCTCGTTGGTGACGTTCTTTTGGCGGAACGTAAGGAGCACCGTGGCCTGTGACGTTGTGAGGCGGATGCGGTGGATGGGAGCCCCTCGCTTACGAGTTCCGCTGGCGCTCGGGCGATTTTTCGCAGCGATCTTGTCCGTGTCCTCGGCGGTCAGGCCGTCGGCGGCGATGCGTTCTAGGAGGGGACTCTGTTCAGCCTTGGAAACTCTGCTCACGGCGTAGAGATGGCGGCGCGTGAGCACGCGATCTGTATTAGTCCTCGCAAGCTGCTGAGCTTGCGGCGAGAGATCGAGCAGGGCCAGCAACTTCGAAATCTCACTCTCCGATTTACCGGTGAGTTTCGCGAGCGAAGTCTGCGCATAGCCAAGCGTGTCGCGAAGCCGGCCGAGCGTGTCGGCGATCTCAAACGGATGCAGGTCGGCCCGTTGCCAGTTCTCGATGAGCTGTTGGACAAGAACGTTTTGTTCCTCGGGCTCCTGTATCCAGCAGGGGATCTCGGCAAGTCCCGCAGCCAGCGCGGCTTGATAGCGCCGCTCGCCGCTGATGATCTGAAAGATCTCCGAACCGGGCACACGCCGTACGGCGATGGCTTGTAGGATGCCGTGCTCCTGCACCGAGGCAGTGAGTTCGCGATGGGCGGCGGTTTCGAGGTTCTTGCGGGGCTGGTTGGGATCAGGACGAATGCGGTCGACCGCGATGCAAAACGCGCCCTTGAGACGGCGCATGCCCTCAAGCGACCGGTCACCGGTCGCGTCGTCATCGAGCGGCAGTGACGGCCGGACGCTGAAAGCCCGGTCGGCGGCTTGTTCCGCCGCTTGGGTCGTCCCCTTGGACGCGGCGTTGGAACTCGTCGAAGAACGCCCGGGCGATGGCGGCTTCTTCGCTGCGCGGGGCGTGGAGGCTGATGGGGACGCGGTCGGTGACACTCTTCTCGAATTGTGACAGGTCCGGGATGACGGTGTCAAAGGCGAGTGCTCCGAAGTGCTCGCGAAGTCGCCTCAGATAACTCTGCTGATACGAACGCGCCCGCTTGAAACGCGACACAAGATAACCAAGCAGCCGCAGGCGGCGATTAAACCGCTGCTGCACGTACTCGACGGCCGATGTGACCTGCATGACGCCCTGCGCGCCCCAGTCCGCTCATGTACGTCAGCCTTTCTAGGCTGACTCGTCAGGGCGCAGAGCGCGGCGAAGCTCACCAGAGAGAGTCGCGGCGGGCAGTCGATCAGCACGTAGTCGTAGAGCGGGCGCAGTTCGCGGATCGGCTCGACAAGCGACAGGTGGAGATCCGTTCGCTCCCACTCTCGCTGGTCCGCCAAATCGAAGCGAGCCAGTGCCGCGCTCGAAGGGAGAACGTCGATCCACGGATAAGCCGTGCGGCGAACGAGGAGCAGGGGACTTTGCTCAGCACCCGGGTGGAAGAGCCGTTCCACACCGGGCACGGTTTGCGCCGGATCGAGGAAGGAACTCGTGAAATTGGCCTGTGTGTCGGTGTCGATCACCAGCACCTTGAGCCCGCGTTCTTGGCAGATCGAGGCGAGCAGCCATGCGGTGTGCGTCTTGCCGACGCCGCCCTTCAAATTGATGACGGTGATAGCCGAGGCGTGGCGGGCTTGGTCATTGGTCATGCGGGGTCAGCGTATCAGCCATACAACCGCGACGTCCAGAAGCGGGGAACCTCATGCCTCTGGACGAAATGCGATGAAAGGAACACTCGCCTGCCACGCGAACGCGGTCAGTGCTCGGCGAGCGACTGGTTCTCGTCCACCGCACCGGTCGTCGGATCGCCGTCGACGTAGTTCTCCGAGACGCTTAAATGCTCCTGGACCATTTACCCATCCCGTTTTCCCTTATTCCGTTCCAAGTTCTGGGAAGATGTTGAAAAGTCGGCGAACCAACTGCGGAGGAACCTTTGGGCCATAGTCGATTTCGACAATCACGGAGGCTTCATCGATTCGGAATACATTTTCCGCCCGCAACCAATAAACGGCGTACCCTTCGGCGATGATCGCTGGCTGTCGCGATGAGACATCCTTATATACACGTACGACAAATCCGTCGGATTGTGGACCAGTTACTAAGGTCGTCTCAGTACTCCAATCGCCGGATTCAAGCATTTCATGGATCTGGAATGATCGCGTCCGAACTGACATCGTCACAACCTCGCCGAACGTTACCGCACCCTCCAAGTCTTGTTCCCGCAAAAACTCCTCGAAAACGTTCTTTACATCCGATAGCCCTTTAACTGACTTTAGATGGCTTGGCAACGGCTGGACGTATGTATCCACCCTCAAGTGGCCCTCAGCATCGATCTGTACTCCCTTCGCACTTCCGTCCTCAGCGCCAAAAGTAAAAGCCCAGCGCCCCGACGCGGCACTTCCGATCTTGTCGCCATACAAATGGGCAGATGTGCAGTAATACTCATTGCCGACACTCTCCTGAGCCTTTCGCAACGCTTGGTCAAGTGCAACGGGTGGTTGCGTTTTGGAGTTCCAATCATAGAATTCCTGAGTGAACCCGATCCCAGGCAGCATCAAACCGGGTACTAGAACAGTCAATACGCGAACAGCGGTAGCTCTTGTCGTGTTCATAGATGAATCCTACCAGGCGAATCTTGGTTGTTGGCATAACGTATCTGGATTGTTGATACGAGGAAGTGGTCCAAGATTGAAGTTTTCGAGACCACCCGTGTTTAATGGATAACCGACTCCACTCTCTGGAAGCATGTTGGCTTCGTTCGGTGGCACGCCCTGATCACCACGGTGACCAGGCCAGCTTCTAATAGCCGCCATAATCGCCGCATTTACTTGGTTCCTGACCGTTGCGACGCATTGCCCGTGAGTTTTGAATCCGCAGCCACGATTTGCGGTCACGATCTGTTGCACCAAGGTGGTTAGATTCTGCAACTGTTGGTTGACCTTGAACTGAACGTAGTCGGCATGCATTTTTTCGTGGCCCAGAATTCCTAAGTCAAGACGTCCGAGTAGAATAACCGCTTCGATTAGCACGTCTGCATCGATCGCCCCCCAACCTATTATAGAAAAAACTGGAGTATAGATAGTGAACGGTGGTATTGGGTTCGGCGGCGGCGGGCTTATCAGTTTGCAACACGCGTCGCATGTAGCCGTTGTGGTCACACAGAATCTCGATTGCCCACCTCCCCCTCCCAAATTCGGTACCGTGAAAAATCCCTGGGGAGGAACGACGGAGATTGAGACTAGTCCGCTTGGATCCAAACGTGACAGCGGTGTCGAGTTGCAGTATTCGTATAGATTCCGACCTGAGACAAAATACTTCGATGTGTCACGCCCCAAGAAACGTCCCAGTTGCCAGTCGTAGTATCGGAAACGGTAATAGTACAAGCCACTTTCTGCATCTCGTTTTCTTCCGGTAAATGTGCATGCGTTGTCAACGGTGCTGGACGATCGAACTCCGAAGCTCCCGTCCATGAAAGTTAACTCACCGTAGGGTTCGTAAAGATTTCGTTCAACCACGTTGCCACTCGTATCCATCAGCGCGGTCACGTTCCAATTAGCGTCCTGCAACGCGTACAATCGCTCTTCGAGCGTGCCGTCGTCGTCCTCGTCCCGGTCGCGAAGGATCAGTTGGTCTACATACTTCGGTCCCCAGACATGCTGGTGTTCAGGGGCCGTGGAAGCGTCGAGGCGTTCTTCGAGACATTGCCATGCGGACGAATACAGGAAATGGCGGACGGTGGAATCGATGGTCTTGGTCACGCGGCGTTTGAGGGCGTCGTAGGCATATTGGGCGATGGTGGCTAGGCCCGCTTCGACCTTGACCATGCGGTTCCATGGGTCGTAGGTGCAGGCGAAGCCGACGGTCGGGTCGGCGGGTTTGGGGACCACGACCATGTTGCCGTTGCGATCGTAGGCAGGCGTGATCCAGGACGGACCGGTGGACTCTGAGATGTCGGTGATCTCGTTCACCCAGTTGACTTCCCGGTCCTGGTCCAGGTCGGTCGCGCCGCCGGACTTCTGCACGAAGTTCGACCAGTTGCCCAGGGGGTCGAGCGACCAGTCTTCTTCCTTGGCGGGCGTACCGGTGATGCCGGTGTTCGTGCCGTTCAATTCGCCCCGGTCGAAGTTCTGTAAACGATGAAGGCCGTCGTAGGTGTAGAATTCGTCCAAGTAGACGGGCGTCGTCTGGCTCTTGCTGACCGTGTTTTCCTTCCAGATGCGATTGCTCGCACGGTCGTAGCCGTACTTGAAGCGGTCGATGTCCTCGGACGAACCGTAGTCGTGCCAGCGGTGATCGACGACGCGATCAAATCGGTCGAGACCTGCGTAGACGCCGCTCGCGCCGCCAAACAGGTCGAGCTTCACATCGGGTTCTTCGTAGTCTTGGACGACCACCGTACGGAGTCCCAAATAGGTATAGGAAGCCAACACGTCGCCCGGCGAGCCGCTGTCGTCATCGTTGATCGCATCGAGACGACTGAGTACATCAGCGGCACTGTCCATCGAGCCG
>JBGTHH010001003.1:0-6724 GCA_041746275.1 Pirellulaceae bacterium
GTGATGCAGCACGACTTCCGCGACTTGCGGATTGACTTGCGTTTGGAGTTGTGCGGGCTGCTCTCGGGGAGCCTTTTCCTGGGAACTTGTCGCGGCGGTGGATTCGACAACTACGGACGTCGGGTCCGGGGACTCCTCACCACCGGACCAGGCCGTCCAGCGAGCAATGACGGGCAACGAGTCTTCGAGGAACGCGGCTCGGCAAGCATGTCGTTGGATCTTGCCGCTGGAGGTCTTGGGCATGGAACCAAAGCGGACCAGCACAATCACATCCGGCGGCAATTCATGTTCGCGGGTCACATTGCTGCGAATGGCTTGAATCACCTTGGGCCAGTCCTTGTGCCGCGTTCGCTCGACCTCCGTCATCACGATCAAACACTCGCGTCCATTCAGGTCGACCGCGAACGCCGCCGCGGCACCGGCCTGCAAGCGGGGATCGGTGCGTTCCACCGTCTGTTCGATATCTTGCGGGTAGCGATTGACGCCGCGCACGATAATCAAATCTTTCAAGCGCCCGGTGACGAAGAGCTCGCCGTCATCCATGAAACCGAGATCGCCGGTGCGCAGGTAGTTTCCGTCACCGCGCGAGGTGCGGGCATGAAACGTTTCCGCCGTGATCTCGGGCTTATCCCAGTAGCCCATGCCGACGCTGGGGCTTCGCACCCAGATCTCACCGACTTGGTGATCGGGCAATTGCTTCAGACTCTCGTGATCAACGATGATGACGATTTCGTCGGAAAGAACATGGCCACATCCCACCAACAGCCGCGCATTCTCCTCTTCAGCGACCGCTGGAACAACGCGATGCTCGTCCAGCGCCTTGCCATCAAACGCGCGGATAATGGGTTCCTCGGCGCGATGGCAGCCCGTGACGATCAAAGTCGTTTCGGCCATGCCATAGCAAGGGTAACAAGACGTGCGGCGGAAACCGACTGGCGCAAAACGCTCGCTGAACGCGTTCAGCGTCGAGGGACGAATCGGTTCGGCACCGTTGAAGGCGACGAGCCAACTGCTTAAATCGAGTCCCACCATTTCCTCGTCGGTAATTTTGTCCACGCACAAATCGTACGCGAAGTTGGGACCGCCGCTGATGGTGATGTGATACTTCGTGATCGCTTGCAACCAGCGCACGGGCTTCTGAAGAAACGACATGGGCGACATCAGCACGTTAGGCCGCCCAATGAACAGCGGCATGAGCACGCCGCCCACCAGTCCCATGTCGTGGTAGGTGGGTAGCCAACTCATGCCGATACACGCGCGATCCGCCTCGAAGGCCTCGACGATCACGCAGCAGTTGTGAAGCACGTTGGCGTGTGACAACATCACGCCTTTGGGATTGCCGGTCGATCCTGAGGTGTATTGCAACAAGGCCAGGTCGTTGCTTTCCAACGATGGCGGTTCCCAGGCTTCGGCCATCTGATCGGGGATCTGGTCAGTCGCGATCCACAGCGTTTCATTCAGCGACGGCGCGTCCACCAGCAGACCCTGTACGCGATCCGCTACATCCGCGATGGTCAGCGCCGCTTTGGCTTGGGCGTCGTTCGAGATCGCATCCAGTCGCATCATGTAGCGATTTCGACGCGGGGGATAAGCCGGGATCGCCGTGGCTCCGGCATACAGACACCCCATCAACCCGGTCACGAAGTCGAGCCCCGGTGGGTACAACAGCAGGACACGTTCGCCTCGCAGTCCTTGGGCCACCAAATGGGCACCGATGGCACGCGCCCGTCGATCCAGTTCACGATAGGTCAGACGCGACTCTTCGAATTCGCCGTCCGAGAAACAGAAGGCCAAGCTATCGGGGATCTGCTCGTTCCAATAGCGCAGGCTGTCGACAAGGTTACTGGTCGGCGGGGTGAAGGGAGTGAGGAATCGTTCGAGATTCACCGGGGCCGCTCTCCATGGAGAATGATCATCATGTTCACGTGGGTTTTGTCGGCGAAGCTGCGGAAATCTGAATGATATGCTGGAGGCAGGGGCTCTGACGTGCTCCGTGGATCGGGTGGAAATGGTGGTTGATCCGCGCCAAGTCGCAGCGGTTCCTCCTTCCATGATCGTCGTGTCGGTTAGGCCACTACAGCCGATTAGTCCGCAATCAATTCGACTAGCGAGATCCCACGTTGTGGGCCGCACAAGCCGCAACTCTTCGCCAATTACCCCACACCCTGAGTCATTTCAATTCGCGTAGGGTTAAATTTCGCCACTCGACCGTGGTGCCGATCGCATCCTTATTATTGCCGATGCCATGAACTTGCAGGGCGATAAACCCCGTCGCGGTCAAACTATCTTCGAAATCCGCCCGCAACTCGCCATTCAGCCAAGTCTTGATCGAATCCCCGCGACACTCGACGCGTACGGCATTCCACTCGCCCGGTTTGTAAATCTGCTGGCCTTGTTCGGTAAATGCCTGGGCGTCACCCCCACGCAGACCGGGGAATAACCAGCCGCGGCGACCTTCATCGTAAATGCCTCCCGACCACATCCGCTCCGGCTTGTTGGGATCGATCTCGACTTGATAGCCGTGAACCCGGCCGGCTGGAATCTTGTGTTTCTTACCGTCCCATTCGGCTTCCGTTTCTTCTTCGAAAACATTGCTACGAAACTGGACACCCGAATTCAACCGATTGTCACAGCGGTATTCGTACTCCAGCACGAAGTCGCCGTAGAGTTTTTCCGTGCAAAGGAAGCTATTCGGCGTGTTCGGCACCGACTCGCCGACAATCACGCCGTCCTCGACGCGGTACTTGGCTTCGCCACCCTTCTGAACCCACCCCGATAACGTCTGGCCATCAAACAGTTGCTCGACATCCTCCGCCGCTTGTCCCGACGCGATGGGAAGCGTGACGAGCAGCAGGGCAAACAGCGACTTACGCACGAACATAACGTTTCTCCCTCATGGGTGTAATTATTGGCGTGGTTGTGTCTCCACCAGCATAGTTGCTCGACGATCGCTCGTCACCCGCCACCATCGATCGCGCCGACACGCTAGCACTACTCGGCGGGTGATTCCTCCGAGGCCGCTCGCAACCGCTCTTGTTTGCGTTTCTCCAGCTTATCGGCCTCCCCTTGGAGATGTTTGGGCCAAGCAAAGGCCGGAAGATGAGCAACCTCCAAGCCGTTCAGGTGCGGCAAGTGGCGTCGCAGTGTGGGCTTGGTGTATTGCCAAGAATTCCCGCGAAACACGTCGTCGATGATGGCAAACAAGCGGGGGTCGTACTCCTGCAGCTCCTCCCGGGTATCGACGTGATTGTGATCGTGATCGTTCTGACGATTGGTGCCGAAGTACGATTGCACTCCCTCGGCCCAATACTCGTGATGATTCGTCGAGGCGTACTTGGCCTTCCACAATCCTTCGTGCATGGCTTGGTCGTAGATCGCGCGCAGTCGTTCATCGAAGGTCTCGTCGATTCGTTTGAGTCCCATGTCGTGGATGGCGTGAGCGAACTCATGCACCAAGATGCTCTCCTGATGGTAAGGATCGCCGCGCAGTCCCAACAGATTCTCCTCGCCGCAACTCACCGCTGGCCGCGCGGGAGTCGCCCCCAATCCCCGAGCCCGGCGATCCCAATAATCTTTGGGCTCGAGATCACTATGTTCGGGAATCTCCGTCGTGAACTCGTGGGGAGCCATGACGACAAAACGCGTCCGACTTTGAATCAAGGCGATCCGAACATCTTCACGCCCCGCGAGCATGTGATCGATTAGGTGGGCGGCTTCCAGCAGGGCGGCGTCGGAGACTTGGCCGGAACCGATCACCGGGAAACCGTTCGCGCTGACGTGCTTCTCGTAAAACGGCTTCAGTTGCCAACGCTCGACCACTTCGTCCGGAGGTGCCGTAACTTCCGCCGCATTCAACGACCCGACGCCGCAGAGTAGTGCGAGGAGTAATAATCGCCAAACGCCATGGAAGACCAACATAGGAAAGGCTCGCGGGAATCGGGTTGAAACTCAAGGAGTCAATTGTGACGTACAGTGTGGGCAGCGCGTGGCCTTGATCGCAACCTCCGATTTACAGTACTCGCAGATCTTGGTCGTGGGAGCAGTTGGGGTTTCGACTTTTGGCTTCTTCAACACATTGGTGGCTTGATTCATCACCTTAATCATCATGAAGATCGCGAAGGCGACGATCAAGAAGTCGAGTGTCGTTTGAGCAAAGGGGCCCCACGCGATGTAGGCATCACCTGTGGCTTTGGCGGCTTCAATGGTCGGCGGTTTGTCGGCGTCTCCCAGCCACAAGTATTGAGCCCCCAGGCTCCCTCCGCCCGTAATCGCGCCCATCAGCGGCATGATAATATCGTTCACCATGGAGGTGACGATTTTGCCAAACGCTCCACCAATGACAATTCCTACCGCCATATCGATCACATTACCGCGCATGGCAAACTGTTTGAACTCTTCCAATATCTTCATGGCTGGATTTCCTTAAAGCCTGTCAGAAAAGATGTCTGACCCTTTGGAGGCGTGTCGATTTCACGGAATTTTTAGTCACGCCGGAGCGGGTCAGACCCCTTTTCGGACTTAGCGAAAGATGATGCTTTGAACGTACTCGTGGCGGTGTCGCACTCCAAGTGCGAGTATGGTGTCACGGCCCAGCCGATAGAATACTCTTAAGAGGGAAATAACGACACTCCTCGCTCATCCCGACAGGTTTGGCAAGGATTGCAACTGAGGGTTACACGAGGAGTTAAATCTGCGACCGTCCGGTGAGTTGAATCACCACATCTCACCCACCGGAGTTCCCAGACATGGATGCCGCAACGGATGGCTTGGATGCCAAGGTTCAGTTTCAGAGTGTTTCATGTTGCAGCCCGCAAGATCACCGATCTCAGCAGGAATCGGCTGGTGGACCAGCCTCACTGGCAGGGGACGCGTAGAGTACGCCCCACTGCATGCGTTTCAAAAACACTTCGAGCAGGCCAAGCAGCAGCGAGGCTCCGGCGTAGAACAAGATGACGTACAATACGCCATCGCCCAATGGATCGGCGGTGCCAGCAACGGCCGGTAGCAACGACGCCTTGAGTAGTAGTGCCAAATTGCCGTTGCGAACTTGGACTTCAATCGCGACCGTGAAGCGATCGTCTGGCGTAAGTCGCAGCAAGGCTCCCACGGCGACACCGCTCCACATCGACAACGCACAAAACACCACGAGCGCTAACGGGGTGCGCCAACCATAACTGAGGATCTCGATCCGGCCGCTGCCCAAGGCACCGACGACAAACAAGCCGAGCACGATCGTACTCAAGCGAATGAAACCGCGGCTGATCGCCGGTGCTTGAACTGGCCAGAATCGCCGGATCGCCATCCCCGCCAGCAGCGGAACGAGCAGAAAGCAGCCGATCTCGAACAGGATTCGCCGAGCGGGCATCACAAAATCGGCGGGCAGATGCGTCGTTCCATAAATACGGAGGATCGCCGACGTAGTGACCAGACAGAGTAACGTCGAGACGGCCGTTGCGGTGATCGACAAGGCGACATTGCCACGTCCCAGGTAGGTCAGAAGATTTGAAAACAAGCCGCCCGGCATGGCCGCCATCAACAGCAGTCCGAAAGCCGCACCCGGAGGGATTCGCAGCACGTACGCCAAACCGACGGCGACCAACGGCGTGACGATGGATTGAGCGATGAGCACCGCGAGGACCGCTCGTGGTGCGCGACAGACCGCCTGGAACTCCTCGACAGTGAGCGTCGCGCCCATGCCCACCATGGCGGTCAACAACAGCACGATCGACAGATAGTACTCGGCGGCGGCAAAGTCCAAGTTCACTTCTTAAGGCCCATCGTCGTGTGCTTGTGTGGAAGTCAGGAGTTGCCCTCAGGGCGTGGAACTCCTGAACAATTTACACTACCTTCGCGCAACATTCATATTGGGTTGATACACATGAGGGCGAGCGGATTTTACAAACGCGCGTCGGTACGTTACGGTTGGCCCATTCACTACTTACCAAAGTTCATCACGAAGGAACATGACATGTCTCGCCGATCCCTCTCACACTCCACCGAGCTTGGCACCCATCGCCGTGATTTCTTGCTGGCCGGTGGCTCGCTCGCACTTTTGCCCTGGTTGGATCGCTGGGCCTTGGGGCAAATGCCGCAACCGCCGAAGTTCTCCAGCGATCCGTTTGCGTTGGGTGTGGCCTCGGGCGACCCAAGTCCTGATGGCGTCGTGCTCTGGACGCGACTGGCTCCCGCACCGCTGGACGGTGGTGGCCTGCCGCCGCAGATCTTCGAGGTGACTTGGGAGGTCGCCACCGATGAATCGATGCGACAAGTCGTCCGGCAGGGAACCGCTTGGGCCACGCCCCAACTCGCTCATTCGGTTCACGTGGAACTGGCGGGACTCGAGCCCAATCGATGGTATTGGTATCGCTTCCGATGCGGCGACGCGGCCAGTCCCATCGGTCGCACGCGAACGATGCCGGCGCGTCATGTTCTGCCCGATCAATTGCGGTTCGCTTTCGCGTCGTGTCAGAATTTCGAGCAAGGGTTATTCACTGCGTACGAGCACATGCGTCAAGAAGACCTCGACCTGGTCCTGCACTTGGGCGATTACATTTACGAATACGCTGGCCGCGACGAACGTGTCCGCAAGCATCTCGGTCCTGAGATCACGACGCTAGAGCATTATCGCACGCGCTACGCGCAATATCGAACCGATCCGCACCTGCAAGCCATGCACGGTCATTGTCCATGGTTGGTCGTGTGGGACGATCACGAGTTCGTCAAC
>JBGTHH010001004.1:0-2008 GCA_041746275.1 Pirellulaceae bacterium
GACCAGTCGACTGTGGTACGAAAGTGCCTATAACATCGTCGAGACCCGGCAAGCGCCTATTCGTGGCAAGTCTCCGCACATTTTCTACTCGGATGGTCCCAAGGCGTTGATGAACCACGCCAGCACGATCGAGTCGGAAGGTGTGCTAGACGAGAAGGCTCAATACGCGTGGCGCCGGGCGAGTGAGGAGTGGGATAGTTACGGCAATCGCGTGGTACCGACCTCGTGGGGTATTCGCATTCGATTGAATGATCGAGAGGCGGCCATCGCCGAGTCGCAACGCTTGTCCGACGAATTAGACAAACTAACTCCCGGCCTGCGTGAGACACTCCAACAGGACAAGATCGGCAAGCTGAGCGAAAGTGAAAAGTCCGCCTTGGCCAAGAGTTGGGATGAGATCACGTCGCCCATCGAAGGTTCCAAGAAGTACGATGCCGAACAGAAGACGCAAGTCAACTTCATGGAAGTCGCTGAACGTTCGCCTGCCGAGGTCCGCGCGCGAGCATTCCGCTTGGCCAAGCAAGCGAAGGACAAAGAGGTCGAGGCCACTCGCATCGAGGCCTATCGCAGCAACGTGAACTTCAACTACTGGAAGGCTCGTTGTTTGGTCGAACAGTTGCCGCAGACCGTGCAGGCGCGACGGCACGTGTACGACGCTCGCCGATTAATGGACGATGCGGATCTCGATGCCGCACGCGTAGAATTCGAGAGCGCATGGCGTGAATGGGCCGAGACCTTCCAACAGCACCGCGAACTGGTGAACGAGTTGACCGAAGAGGACTTGGCGGAGGATGTTCAGGAGTATGTCAAGCTGCTCGGCCAACTGGACGAAACATTGCCAGACAATTTCGTGCTTCAGGAAATTCTCGACAAGTTCACCGAACCTGTGTTAACGCCACCGGCTGAAACTTCTGAAAGTGCCGACGGTACGACTCCTGCGGAACCCGAGAAGACGGAACCGGAAGCGAAGGCTGCGGAGAAGAAGGAACCTGCCGCCGAAGCCGCACCGGCACCTGAGCCAACGGCGGACGATAAGCCTGAGCCGGCCAAAGCCGATACACCAAGCACCTCGCCTCCGGCCGCGAAAGAAGAACCAGCGCCGCCCGCGCCTGACAAGCCCGAACCTGACAGTCCCGCACCGGCGGCACCCGAGGCGAAATCAGACGATCCGGTTCCAGCCGAGCAACCGGCGGAAGAGTCCCCGCTAGAATCGTAGTTGACGCACAAACTCCGACCAAGTCTGTTGGAACTTCTCCATATCCTCCTCGCCCAGCACGCGTTGTAGCGTCTGGTAACCGGTTGGATCGTCCCGCGCGTTGTCGCGGAACTCGTGATAGTACTTCACGAGTAACCCCTTCTGCTGCAAATAATAGAGCAGGTAGCGGGCTTGCGCGTAGTTCGTGCCGGGATCTTCGTTGTAGAACTCGCGCGTCGACGTCCCACAAAGTTGTTGGAATGTTGGCATCGTGTAGGTCTCGTCGTCCAAGGCCCCTTGCAGTCCGCGCAGCCGCCAGTTCGTCAGCCCCCAGATGCGGCCGTTTTGGTCCCGCGATTGTTCATACAGCGAACCCAGGCCTTCATTGAACCACGACGGACAATCGGGGAAATTCGCGGCTATGAAAGGGTGTACGATCTCATGCACCAACGTCCCACCTCCCGTATCGATGTTCATGACCAATGCCTTGTGGGCCGGCGAGTAATAGCCGAATGGTGTGTGAGGCCGCGAGCGGAAGGTATCCACCACGTTCTGCTCGTAGCTGGTCTTGTCGCGGAATAACCAAATGTTGATCACGTGATCGGGATCTTGTCGGAAATAATCTTGCTTCAGACGCTCGACGGCCCAACGGATAGTGCCTTGAGCATGGCGACGTACCTGTGCGAGCGATTCGTCGCCGATCACGACAAAGGGCTTCTCGATCACGATCTGAAACACACTGACGATGCGCGGTGACAACTTCTTGGGTTCGTAGGTTTGGCCCGCCTCGCGCGCCTCCTGCTCGCGCCGCTG
>JBGTHH010001005.1:0-5509 GCA_041746275.1 Pirellulaceae bacterium
GTAATCCACGGCACGAACGATTTTCTGAACAGCCACACTTACGACACCCTCAATCGATCGGCACAAGCAGGGCGGCTGCAATCTGTCACCGGCAACCTTGTGGCGGAGGAAGCGAATCGACTGCCTACAACGCCATCGGCCAATTCACCTCGATCGCGAGGTTCAACGACATCGCCGGCGGCAGTTCCGTAGTTCCGTAGTTCCGTAGGCTGGGTCGCGACCCAGCTTTTTCCTGGAACAGCTACCTCTACGATGGGCGCACCCCTTGATCCGGTTCGACCAGGAAGGTCAGTCGGACGGGAATATGGTGGCGGAGAAACGGGTGGACTTCGGCTACATTACGGCGGGCTCAGTAAGCTCCATAGCTCAGTTCATTGTCCTCGATGGCACCAGCGGGGACGAAATAGCGACGTCTACCTGCCGCTACGATACGCTCGGCCGCTTGACGGATCTGGCGCATTAGAATGGCAGCGTCGATCTGTTCACGCCCTACGAGTGGTCGTCTGACGACCTGCATCGCATCACGCAGTTCGTCAGCGCCGACGGGACCAGCGACTACGAATACGACAAGACCAGTCAGCTCACGGTTGCCGACCACGATTATCCACCGAATGAAGCCTATTGGTATGACTCCAACGGCAATCGCACGATGACGGGCTACGCCACGGGCTGTCCTGGTTAGGCGAGCCAATTCGCTGGCCGATGTGCCCGGCGTTCCGTGGCGGAAGCCCACGCTCCCTCCTTAAGGTGGCTGCGAGTGGGGCTAGTCATCCCAGAACTTGCCGCCGGTATCTTTACTTTGCGGTGGTCCCCGGCTACTTTGTTAGCCTTGCTCGCTACCCCCGTATCCAGGCAACTGTCCCTCTCCCAGCGACAGACAGAGGTAGCTGGCCGCGTTGCCGTTTTCAAGGCGCTCCGCTGGCGGCGGAAGGCGTCCCCAGGTTCATTGTGCTTAGCGGTGGGGATCAAATCATGTTGAAGTGTTGCTTGATCGCGTGGAGTGTGGCGGTAGGGTGCCTGCTGATGGGCACCCTGGATCTGCGGGCTCAGGAAGAATCCGCCGTGGCGGAAGTCGCGGAGGAAGCCGTCGTGGCGGAAGAGACGAGCGCGGAGGTCAGCTTCGTACCGCCCCGTTTGGATGAATTGGAATCAGCGACGCGAGAGGTGGTAGATGCGTTGTTAGCGCGGCTGAATCAAGTCGAGTCGAAGGCGAGTGAGGCCGCCACGGCCGGGCATAACGCTTGGATGTTGACCGCGTCGGCCTTGGTCCTCTTCATGACGGTCCCTGGTCTCGCGATGTTCTATGGTGGTTTGGTTCGCAAGAAGAACGTGCTCGGCGTGGTCATGCAATGTATTTTCCTGATGGGCTTGATGACCGTACTTTGGGGAATGATCGGCTACTCCCTGGCTTTCGGCGGCAGCAACCCTTACATCGGCAACTTCGATCATGCGTTCATGAGTGGGGTGCAGATGGAAGGTGGCGAGGCGGCTTTGCGGGGTTCGGTGCCACATCTCACCTTTATGGTGTTCCAAGGCATGTTCTTCATTATCACCCCCGCCCTGATCTGTGGTGCCTTTGCCGAGCGCATGCGATTTAGCACCATGGTCGTGTTTTCGATCGTGTGGGGCTTGTTGGTGTATTGCCCACTGTGTCACTGGGTGTGGGGCGGCGGCATTCTCGCCTATGGTGAAGAGCACTCGTGGGCCGGGGGAGCGTTGGACTTCGCAGGCGGCACGGTGGTGCATATCAGTTCGGGAGTCTCCGCGCTGGTCTGTGCGTTGTTAATGGGTCGTCGACTCGGGTTTGGTACCGATGACATGCGTCCCCACAATCTGACCTACACGGCGCTGGGTGCCGGTATGTTGTGGGTCGGCTGGTTTGGTTTCAATGCGGGCAGCCAAGTCGCCTCCGACGGACTGGCCGCGAACGCTTTTGTTGTCACACATTTCTCGGCGGCCGCCGGTGCCGTGGCCTGGGCGGTGATCGAGTGGATCACGCGAGGCAAGCCGAGTGTGTTTGGTGCGGCGTCGGGAGCTGTCGCGGGTTTGGTCTGCATCACGCCCGCCTCGGGATTTGTGCAGCCGATGCCGGCGCTGGTCATGGGAGCCGCCGCGGGTTTGGCCTGCTATCTGGCCTGTTCTAAGTTGAAAGCCAGCTTTGGCTATGACGATTCCTTGGACGCGTTTGGCGTGCATGGAGTCGGTGGCACGTTGGGGGCGGTGCTCACGGGGGTGTTTGCCACGACCCAAGTTAACTCGGGAGCCGCCGACGGACTCTTCTACAATCCGACGGGCGGCACGACATTATTGCTCGGTCAAGTGGTCGCGGTCCTGGTCACGTTTGGCTTCTCGATCGTCGCCACGTTCATCATTTTGAAGGTGCTCGATGTCACGATGGGGCTCCGTGTATCGCAAGAGGAAGAGACGCAAGGTTTGGATTTGAGCCAACACGGTGAAGAGGGCTACATATTCCTGTAGCAAAAACGTTAGACTATTTGTTATCCAACAGCGGCGTGGGACGGACGGCTTTGCTGCCGAGCCGGCTCACCAAGAGGAGATTGGTCATGAAGAAAGTGGAAGCGATTGTCCGTCATTTCAAGCTGGAAGACGTCAAGAATGCCCTGACTGAAAAGGGCATTCACGGCATGACCGTGACGGAAGTCCGCGGCTTCGGGCGTCAAAAGGGACATACGGAGATGTATCGCGGAACGGAGTATACCGTCGACTTTGTGCCGAAAGTGAAGATCGAAGTCGTCTGCTCCGACGCCAGTTTGCAGGCCGTGATCGATACGGTGTTGCAGGCCGCGCAGACCGGTCAAATTGGCGATGGCAAGATCTTTGTCACCGATTTACAGAACTCGATTCGTATCCGCACCGGCGAAACCGGTGAAGAGGCACTGTAGCCGTGATACCTTTCCACTCGGAATAACCGCATGCCGCATGGCCCTCGGCTCCGCGCGTCCGTGCTGGCGGCTCGTCAGAAGTTGTCCGATGGCCGCGACAAGCTGCGGGCGCAACATGCCGCCGGTTCTCCGGGCGTTCAAGTCTGTGCCCGGCTGACCGATCTGCTCGATAACGTCCTGCTCGACCTCTATCAGGAGGCGCTGGACGATATCGGTCGGGATATCGAGTCGGTCATCGCGCTGGCGCCCTATGGCGGTTACGGGCGCCGCGATGTCGCGCCTTATTCCGATGTCGACTTGATGCTGCTGCACCGGCCGGGAGTCGAGCAGCGGATTCTGCCGTTTGTGCGGCGATTGACACAAGACATTGTCGATGCGGGACTGGATTTGGGATTCAGTTCGCGAACGCCCGCTTATGCCTGTTCGCTGGCGATGGTCGATGCGTCGATCTTCACTTCGCTGGTCGAGTCGCGATATTTGGCCGGCAGCGTGCGGTTGTTTACGCAGTTCATGAACAAGTTTCGCAAACTGTCGTTGCGGAAGTCCCAATTGCTCATCGCCAAGATCGAAGATGCGCGGAATACGGAGAAACGTCAGCACGGGGATACGATCTATTTGCTCAAGCCCAATTTGAAACGCTCCCGTGGCGGCTTGCGCGACTTGCAGATGGTCCGCTGGGTGGGGTTCGCTCGTTACGGCGAAGCGGAACCATCGAGCCTGGCGTTGGCGGGCGTCTTGTCCCCCGAAGATCAACTGAAGATGCGCGAGGCGCGCGAGTTCCTGTTGCGATTGAGAAACGAACTGCACTTTCATGCGGGCAAGTCGCAAGATCTACTCGATCGCCACGAGCAAGTGCGGATCGCCGAATTGTATGGCTATCGGGGAGACGAGAATCAACTTCCCGTGGAACGCTTCATGCGCGATTACATCGAGCACACGAGCAACGTCCGCTACAGCGCGGCGCACTTCGTGGCCTCGGCTAAATCGCAACGGGGATTGGCGCGACTGGCGGGGAAGCTCTTCAGCCATCAGATGGAAGGCGATTTTCGAGTGGGTCCGGTGCATATCTCGGCCACGCGCCGCGGTCGCGTGAAATTGCGTGCTGACATCTCAGAAGTGCTGCGTCTGATGGATCTCGCGAATCGCACGGGAACGCGGATCGATCACGCGACGTGGCAAATGATCCGGGAGACGATGTTGGAACAACCGACGTGGCAACTTTCTCCCAAGGCTATCGAACGTTTTCTCTCGCTGCTCGATCAACCCGGAGACCTAGGGGATCTGCTACGGCGTTTGCACGAACTGCGTGTGCTCGAAAAAATCATCCCGCCGTTGGCCCATGCGCGGCATCTGATGCAATTCAACGAGTATCACCGTTACACGGTCGACGAACACTCGATCCGCGCGATCGATTGTGCGACCAGCTTTCAGGCTCGCGACGACACGTTGGGGCGGGCCTATCGCAAGATCAAGAAGAAATGGCTGCTGCATCTGGCGCTGTTGCTGCACGACTTGGGCAAGGGCTTCTCGGAGGATCACAGCGACGTGGGCCAACGCTTGGCGGGCGAAACGGCCGTCCTGTTGGGCTTGAGCGAACGCGATACCGAGATCCTCAAGTTCCTGGTCCACAAACATCTCACCATGTCGCATCTCGCGCAGTGGCGCAATACCAACGATGACGCCGTGGTGATCCAGTTCGCGGTCGAGGTCGGGTCGGCGGAAGTTCTCCAGATGTTGTACGTCTTGACGTGCGCGGACTTGGCGGCCGTCGGTCCCGGAGTTCTGAACGCGTGGAAGCTGGATTTGCTCACGCAACTTTATCGCCGGGCGCGCGGGCAGCTTACCGGCGACGCCACGTTGGATATCGAAGAACGTTGGCTGATCGAACGTCGAGCCCAGTTGCGTGAGATGGTCCAGGACAGCGAGCACGCGGCGTGGTCGGAACGGCAGATCGCCGTGCTCCCGCGCAACTACCTGATGGGCTACGAGCCGCAAGAGGTGATCGAGCAACTCGCCCGCTTGCAGCGTCTAACGCCCAGTGACGCCATCGCCTGGGGACGCCGACTGCCGGATGGAGAAGCGATCGAGTACAGCGTGGCCACTTACGAGGACGTGACGCCGGGCATTTTTCACAAACTGACCGGCGCGTTGACCAGCAAGGGGCTTGAAATCCTCTCGGCGGAAATCCACACGCTGGCCGACGATTTGATCTTGGACCGCTTTCAAGTCCGCGATTTGCACTATTCCGGCGAACCGCCTGCCGATCGCATCGAACGCGTGGCCGCATCGCTGGTCAAGGCTCTCACCGACGCTGCGGCGCAGGTTCCCAGCTTCAAACGCACTTGGACGGCTCGCGAAGCCGAGATGCCCGAAACCGGTCGCTTGCCAACGCGAGTGCGGATCGATAATGGAACGTCCGAGCAATTCACGATCCTGGATATCTTCACCCACGATCGCACGGGCCTGCTGTATGCCATCGCACGGACGATCTTCGAGTTGGGGCTGTCCGTACATGGTGCCAAGATCGGAACGCATCTGGATCAAGTCGTCGACGTTTTTTATGTCACAGCCGAAGGTGGCAAGATCCTGGACGAACAGCGCATTCA
>JBGTHH010001006.1:0-5819 GCA_041746275.1 Pirellulaceae bacterium
CGACATCTAGCCGGCTGGTTGGCATGGGGTGGTTTGTAACTCCGCCATGGTAGTGTTACATTTCACCCATGCGTAAAGGAATAGCCGTATCACCGGGCGTCGCTGTGGGGACCGCCTACTGCATCCACGAGATCTTCGTAAATCCCGACACCAAACGGCTTGAGGACAGCGAAGTCACGGCGGAACTGGCGGCCTACGAGTCAGCTCGTGACCGCACGACAGCGGACTTGAGTGCCTTGCGGACCAAAGTCGAACACCAGGTCGGCCGCGAAGAGGCGTCGATTTTCGCGATGCATGAATCAATCCTTCGCGATGCGGATTTTACGCACAAAGTACGTGGCTGGATAGTCGACGATCGTCTGACGGCGGCCGCAGCACTCCACCAACTCCTGAACCACTACACGTCGCTATTCGCGAGAACTCGCGACAACTACCTCAAGGAACGGGTCAACGACGTTCGTGATGTGATCGTGCGACTCAGCTCCCATCTGAGTGAGGTCTTGCGGACCAACACGGATGCCTTGGACGGACCTTTGATCGTTGTCGCCGACGAATTGCTGCCGTCACAGGCCGTCGCGCTCGGAAACACCGATGTGCGCGGGATCGTGACCCAGGCCGGTAGCCAGACAAGCCACGCGGCGATTATTGCCAGAAGTCGAGGCATTCCCGCGGTTTCGGGCATCACGGGCATCCTCCGGCAAGTCACGACGGGCGACTCGATCATCGTCGATGGACGCGACGGCATCGTGATCGTTCAGCCCGATCCGGAGACGCGTAGTGCCTACCTCAAACTCGAACGCGAGTTTGTTCACTTTCGCAACGAATTCGCCGCCAATCGCGATCATGCGGCTGTCACGGCAGACGGAACTCAACTCGAACTATTGGCCAACATCAATGGAGTGGCCGACGCTCAAACCGCCCGCGGGATGGGATCGAGCGGAGTGGGGCTGTTTCGCACGGAGTACATGTACCTCACGCATCCGACCGTGCCAGACGAAGACGAACAGCTTGAAACCTATCAGCAAATCATTGATGCGAGCCCGCAATGCAGCATTACGATCCGGACCCTGGACATTGGCGGGGACAAGACGGTGCCTTATTTGGGGCACCATCACCAAGAAGCGAACCCGTTCCTGGGCTGGCGCAGCATCCGACTGTCGTTTGAACATCCCGAGTTTTTCAGCACCCAGATTCGAGCCGTGCTGCGCGCGGCGCACTACGCTCAGCAACAGGGTGGCACGGTCCGCCTACTCTTCCCCATGATCACGACGCTCGAAGAATGTCACCGCATTCGTCAAATCGTGCGCCGCGCCCAAAAACGCTTGACCAAGGAAGGCAAGGCCCAGGCGCATGTGCCGATCGGCATGATGCTAGAAGTGCCGGCGGCCGCCATCGCCATCGATACGATCCTGCCCGTGGTCGATTTTGTGTCCGTCGGCTCCAATGATCTGGTGCAGTACCTTATGGCCGCCGATCGCGATAACCCGAAGGTGAGTCACCTGTGTCAACCGATGGCACCCGCCGTGCTGCGCGTGCTGACCAATGTCATCCGCACCTGTCAGGCATCGGGAGTCCCGATCACGGTCTGCGGCGAAATGGCGGGACAGCCACGTCCCTTTGTGCTGCTCTTGGGCATGGGGCTGCGTAGCTTCAGCATGAGCCCCGCCTTTATTCCTTCTATCAAGGGACTCGCTGGACTCGTCACGGTGGCGAAAGCGCGGAATATCCTACATCACGCGCTCGAACTAAAAACCACCGCCCACGTGAAACGGTTCATGGCCGAACAACTTCACGTGATATCACCTGAATTCGCGGTACTCGACATCACCTAGCCCTTCGAGGCGTCAAGCGACTCCTGGAGCCGGGCTTTGGGCTGGACCCCGACAAAACGCTCGGTAACGTCGCCATCCTTGAACAACATCAGGGTGGGGATGCTGCTAACACCGTACTTCTGAGCAGCTCCCGGGTTATCGTCGATGTTCACCTTGCCAATTTTGACGGAACCCAGGTTCTCCCCCGCCAATTGGTCGATCATGGGAGCGATCTGACGGCAAGGCCCGCACCAAGGAGCCCAGAAGTCAACCAGCACCGGTTGCGCCGATTTTAAGACTTCACTATCAAAATTCTGGTCGGTAAACTCGTGAACGTTGCCAGCCATGACGATCTCCTTGGACGTAAGCGCACTCATTGTTAGCGGAGTCGAATTGTATCGGCGTCGTTTCGAATCTGTCAACTCAGGGGCTCGGATGTTGCTCGCCAAAGTGGCATACTTAGCCTCGGTCGCGAACCGGCCTCATCCAATTCAACTTCACCTCACGCTTCAACCATCTGACGAGTCCCGCACATGCCCAGCCCACGAGTCGTCGGGGTGACGGTTCTTCCCGAGTACCTGCAAAGCGAATCGGTCGACGGGGTGATTGATCGTCTGCGGACTGCGGGCGTCACCGCGATTACGACCTCGCCATACGTCATGGCACCGGCGGATGAAGCCACCGGAAGTCGCGAACCACCGCTTGACGCGGGTGCTGGCAAAGTGCGGTTGTTGGATCGGCCGTTATGGGGCCGCCGTGAACTGTTCGTACGCACGTCTCCTAGCTTCGAGCCCGACAAGCGGCTATATCAGGGCTTGCGTTATCAACCTGCTGAACCTGGCGAACTGACCCTGCGCGAAGGCCACGTCATCGATGACTTGATTCAAGCCGCACACGCCCACGGCCTGCAGGTGTATTTCCAGATCATGTCCGCGATCCCGCCTGGATATCGGGTGCAGTTTGGTGGCCCTGCGGACGAGGATCAGCCGCGTCTGCCCAACGGCACCATTCCCCAACAGCGTGTGGCGAATAACGGCAGCTTGGCCAGTCCTCACATCGTCGCTTACGAACATGCCTTGATTCGCGATCTGTGCCAACGCTATCCCGATTTGGATGGCATCCGCTTCGATTGGCCCGAGTATCCGCCTTACTCGCTGGACGATATGTTTGTCGACTTCAGCGATCATGCCCAGGTCGCCGCCGGACGTTTGGGAATGGATCTGGAAGCGATTCGCCGTGATGTGCAGGCGTTCTATCAGACGCTCCACGGAGGGTTGACCGATGTGGGCTTAAGCGCGGTGGCCTATGGTGACGCCGAGTCGTTTGTCGCGGAACAACTCACGCGGTTCGAAGGCGTCATGGAGTTGTTTGTCTTCAAGGCCTTGTTAGTGGAAGAACTATTGGCGGGCTTTCGCCGCGTGATGAACGAGTCAGGAGCGGGAGCGATGGCCCTGCTGCCGAATGCCTTCCCACCACCCTGGTCGCGAATCTCGGGTCTCGACTTCGGCTTGGCCGCGCGACATAGCCAAGGTCTCTGTGTCAAGCTGTATGGAATGCACTGGGGCATGATGATGCGGTCCTATGGCAACCAACTGCGGGCGGCGAACCCGCAGGTCTCGGAGTTGTTGCTAGTCCGCGCCTTGGTCACGCTGCTGGGCATCGAAGACGACGCGGGTGGCACGAGCTTGTCCGACTACCGTGACCCGGCTCCCGACGAACCGCATCCGGGCGGCGATCTCGCACAAGCCAGTAAGATCGCACAAGCCCAAGCGGATGCGGGCGACTGCCCCGTCTACGCATTGGCGCATGGGTACGGCCCGCTCGCCGACTTTCGCCGTCGTTTGGAAGTGGCTTGGCACGCTAGTCCACACGGCATCTGGCTGAATCGTTACGGGTATCTCAGCGATGAGAAGCTGGATGCGGTGCGGGAAATCTGCGCCGAGGAAAACTGATCGAAATGCGCCTTCAGCTCAGTCGACGTAGCTCGGCCAGCATGGCACGAAGCGTTGCCAATAGCTCCTGAAGCTGAGCCAGACTTTCCCGTTCTTTCGCCACGACTTCGGCCGGAGCCCGATCGACGAAACTGGCGTTCTCCAGCTTCTTTTGTTTGCTTTGCGCCAGATTCTCCGTCTTGATAACTTCCTTCTCCAATCGCTCGATCTCCGCCGCGACGTCGATCAGCCCCGTCAGATCGACATAGACGTCCAGCCCCGCCAGATTGATGTAGGCGTTGGTGACAGGCGGCGTGATCCCCGGCCCCCAGTCGGCGACCGTGGCGTTGGCCATGCCCTCGAAATACATCGCCAACGGTTCGAGCAGCGCGATCGTCGCGGCATCGGCTTTGACGAGGAACTGTATGGGCTTTTTCGGCGCGATGTTCTGGCGACTGCGAATCTCGCGCACCGCTCCCAAAACGGCTTGGAACTTGGCGAACTGAGCTTCAATCTGTTCGTCGCGACGTTTCGCATCGACCGTGGGCCAGGGGGCGATCATGATGCTGGGCGAGCCAGCCGTCAGCTCGACGATCCCGCGTTGCGGTGCGAACTTGTTCAGCAGTTGCCAAATCTCCTCGGTGATGAAGGGGATGACGGGATGCAGCAGTCGCAACAGCGTGTCGAGTGCGTGGGCCAACACGCGCTGCGCCGTCACGCGGGTCGCGTCGTTCTGCAACCGCTCTTTGGCGATCTCGATATAGAAGCTGCAAAAGTCGTCCCAGGCAAAGTCATACAACGCGCGCATCGCGTCAGCAAAGTGATAGGACTCGAGCGCTTCGGTCACGGTCGCGGTCACGGTCGCCAAGCGGCTGAGCAACCAGCGGTCCTCGACGGCCAACTCCGCATCGGTCACGACACCGGCGGTGTACCCGTCCAAGTTCATCAAGGCGAACCGGGAGGCATTCCACAGTTTGTTGCAGAAATTCCGCGACTGCTCGAAACGCTCACTGACCACCGCGCCGCGCGCGAGTGCCTTGTCTTCCTCCTTGCGAGCCCACTGTGTTGAGAACTCCTGACCGCACTTCTGGCAGGCAATGCGCGGCAACTCGCGATTCTTCTTCGTCTGATCCGTCAATGCTTCACAGTGGGGACACTCGAATTGCACCGGCATCCGCACGTCTTGCGTTTCGGTTGTGAGGTACGCCAAACCGAACCGCAACGCATCCGGGCCGAATTTTTCTATGACGTCCAGCGGATCAACGCCGTTCCCCTTCGACTTCGACATTGTCTCGCCGTAACCGTCCAAGATCTTCGGATGGATGAAGACCTCGCGAAACGGCACCTCATTCATGTTGTTCAACCCCGTCAGCACCATCCGCGCGACCCACAGCGTGATGATGTCGCGACTGGTGATCAGGACGCTAGTCGGATAGAAGTAGTCGAGTGCTTCGTTCTCGTCGGGCCAACCTAATGTTGAATGAGGCCAAAGTGCGGAACTGAACCACGTGTCAAGAACGTCGGAATCTTGAACTACTTCGATCCCAATCGTTTCCCCAGCCGCATTTACGGCACTTGGATATCCGGGAACAATACGCATCGGAGGTGAAGGTAACTGTCCCGAGTGTAAACTTTGCCAGGTGTACGATTCTTGGAACTGCTTCAGAGCATTCAGGGCATCTTCGGCGTTCTTTGTTCCTGTGCATAACCGAAGCTCCCAGGGATCTGGCACGTCAAAGTGGTATTCAGTCGCCGCAATGCCGGCGTCTTCGAAATACGTGGATAACTTCTTTAGTGCGACCTGTCGCAATCGGTCGGCTTCTTCCTGCGGCGATAGCGGTTCTGACGCGTCAAGGTTCAACACGTTAGTAACAGTCCACACGGGTACGCGGTGGCCCCACCACAACTGACGTCCAATGCACCAATCCCGTTTCTCGCCGAGCCAATCAAGGTACGACTTTGCATATCGCTCCGGGAATATCTTTACTCGCTCGTCGCTCACCGCGTCCATCGCCGACTGTGCCAATTGATCCATCTTCAAAAACCACTGATCGGCCAAGTACGGTTCGATCGGCGT
>JBGTHH010001007.1:0-2438 GCA_041746275.1 Pirellulaceae bacterium
GGGCCACGGCGTTTACCCGAATGCCGTCTTCGACCAGTCGTTGCGATAAAGACCTGGTAAAGGATACGATCGCACCCTTCGAGGCGGAGTAATCTAACAGACTTGGACTACCTCGGTAAGCCGTAACGGACGTGGTGTTGATGATCGAACTGCCCGTTTGCTTCCGCAAGTGAGGCAAAGCTGCTTGCACGAGATAGAACATCGAAAAGACGTTGGTGCGGAACGTGGCCAAAAGCTGCTTTTCATCGATGGCGTCGATCTCTTCTTGCGGATGCTGCTCCGCGGCGTTGTTGACGAGCACGTCCAAACGCCTGAACTTTTTGAGTGTCCTGGCAACCGAACTACGGCAAAACGTTGCCTTCCCCACGTCGCCTTTTAGTAACAGGCATTCTCGTCCTTCCTGTTGGACGAGCATTTGTGTCTCGTTCGCGTCCTTCGTTTCTTCGAGATAGACGATCGCGATGTTGGCCCCTTCACGAGCGAACATCACGGCCACCGATCGCCCGATCCCGCTATCCCCGCCGGTGACCAATGCCACTTTCCCATCGAGTTTGCCGCTGCCCCGATAATCCTCGCGGATCGTCCGCGGCTGTGGCTTCATGGGCCGTTGTTGGCCAGGCTGACGGTCCTGCGATTGAGGCGGCCTCAGTTGTTCAGAACGGGAGTTGCCGCGCTGCTTGGATTTGTTGGCCATAACGATCTTACGTCTCCGTCAATGACAGTAATCCTGACAGCACGGCAACCGCGAATGGAGGCCGAGCATTTTGTGGATCGGCGGTTAAACTGATGTCAACGCTTCTTGATTGATCGACACGGCGATCTTGGACAACTTCTTATCGGCCGCTTCCTCCTCGGCAATATTCTGCTTCAGTAACTTCAATGCCTTGGGGTAGCCGAGTGCTTCAGCCCAGGTGCAGAGCGTCCCATAGGTCGCAATCTCGTAATGCTCGACTTTTTGCGCACAAGCAATCAACATCGCGTCCTTGACGGCCGGTTCCGCGTCTTCTTTGATTAACTCTGCGGCCTCCTCAATCAAGCCTTTCATCGCTTCACAGGTCTTCGCCCGCGCCGCCTTGCCCGTCTCTTCAAAGGCCTGCTCGACCCGTTCGACTTGCTGGTTGGTCTCGTCTAAATGGTTCTCAAAGGCTTTCTTCAGAACCGTGCTGGTCGCGTTCTTGGCCATCTTCGGCAGGGCGCTGGTCAATTGTCTTTCCGCGCTAAGTACGTCGCGAAGTTCGTCATAGAAGGCATCCGCAAGGCTATCGAGGGACATGACGTCATCCTTTCATGTGTGTGGGGAGATTGATAATCCGAGATTGTTCGGAGGTGTCGATTCTAACTGCAATCGTTATGCCAACTCGCTCTTGTGTGTAGGATACGGTTGACTATGAGGGCGTGTGGCGGGTCGAGTTTTCACTGTCAGTGTGGGCTCGGGCTCCTCGTCGCTCGACACGGAGCGGGAAGTCCCCTGGCTCGCCGTGCGAGACGATTCATAACGCCTCGATCGCAGACGCCTCAGTCTGGTCAGCGAACGACCAAGTTCGATGGAGCGGGTGGCGTTTCGCGATCGACCCTCTCGGCAACGCGGACATGGCCCCCAGCAACGGTATGCAACTTGAGACGACTCCTCTTCTTTCGCGGCCGCGATTTCTAGAGAAGTCCACAGCAAAGGGATGGGGTTCTTCATCGAGGCATGCAAGGCGGGAGCGATGTGATTCCACTCGCTGGCACGCATTTTGCCTTTGCTGGTGGCGTGCTCGTTCGACTCAACTCGAACACGGATTTAATTTCGTTGGTGTGCGGCGGGTGCGCGCCGGTGGTGACAACCACGGACGCCCGTTCGATCACCTCTCAATTTGTGTAGCGATTTGGACCAACAAGGGAAGGAGTTAGAGATGGCACTCGAAACGAAAACCACTTTGAGCGACAAGACGGTTAAGAGGTTGCAAAAGTTAATTCGCGCGAACATCGATTCCTGCGATGGGCTTCGCGAGGCCGCCGATCAGGTCGAAGACCAGGGCATCGCGAATCTCTTTCGCGACCTGGCGAACGAACGGTCGCAGATGGCGACCGAATTGCAAGAGTGTGTCGAATGGAACGGCGAGGAAGCAGAAGACGATGGATCGGTCGCCGCGATGGTTCACCGCGTTTGGCTCGACGTGCGTGCCGCGCTCAATGGTGGCGATGCCCATGTGATCCTCATCGAAGCCGAACGCGGCGAAGACCACATCAAGGATGCCTACGAAGACGTCTTGAAGGACACTGCCGGCAGTGCGATGAATGCTGTCTTGCAGGCCCAGTATGTTCGCGTGAAGGCCGGTCATGATCGTGTGCGGGACCTTCGCGACGCCTACAAGAATAAGTAGTCACGCACCGCATTGGCGAAGTTACTCACTCGAACGGAGGCCACCGATGGGCACCATCCTGCTAATTATCTT
>JBGTHH010001008.1:0-5694 GCA_041746275.1 Pirellulaceae bacterium
GTAGCGCTGGCCCAGCAGCACGCGTTGGCTGGGCAGCTCAGCGTTCGGTCGCGCCCGCACGATGACATGAAAAGGCATCATCCGGCATGTACCCATGGGATTCGACAACGCGAGAAGTCAGCGGGCTAGTAGATCTCGCGAGCCGGGGATCGGGTCGGAGTCGAGGAGCGTCGGAAGTGCGGTGCCCGGACTGGCACCTTGGCGTTCGCCTCCTGCGGTTCCGCAACCGGAGCTGGGCGTCCTGCGTCGACGCGATGTGTCGCCGCATCGCCCACCGTGGCCAAGGTCCCCGTCCAGCTCTCGAAGGGCCGACCACCGCGTTCATCACCGTAGAAGAACGACAGGATCGAGAGACTCTCGACGGGAATGAATTCATGCTCGCTCAAGGTCGAACGAGTCGGCTGCAAGACGCGCCGCCACGTTCCCGCATTGAAGTACATCTGATTCAATACATAGCCGTCGGCATAGCTGGCGTCCAAGGGGACCACTTCCGCGTGGTGTGTGTGGCCGTAGACAATGTTACGGGCTCGGCGGTTACGAAAGTCCTGTTCCGCCAAGGCATGTTGAAAGTACGAATCACCTTGCGAGCCTCGCAGACTTTGTAGCCACGTCGTGATTTTTCCGGCCCAGCCAATCGACAGTCTTTTGCTGAATTTCAACGCACGGTCCATGCCATCGACGATATCGAAGGGACTCCAGCGATCGAAATCCCGCACGATCGAGAGTTGTAGGAACTCGTCTGCCAAACCGTCCCAGGTCCGTTTGATTTCCTTGCGAATGGCCGGTTGCACGCCGCAACGCTCCAAGAGCCCTTCAATCCACACGGGGGCGAGTAGCAGCGGGCGAACATGATCCAGTTCGTGTAAGCCATGCAGAACGCCGGGAGGCAAATCGGGCCCCAAATTCTGTTCGACATCGAGTACGAAACGGGTCATTAACTCAATCACAATGGCATCGCCGAGACTGGCCGTATCGCGATCCTCGTTGAAGTTGAGTGGATCGAAGATATCACCATGCCGCGCGAAAACACGATGGCGTCGCAAGGTCGCCAACAGTTCCTCCGACTCATAGGGATCGTGGGGAAAGGGGGCATTGTAGATATTGGCCAAGCCCAGATGATGCGTGACCTTCTGGCGGATCGTGTCGTAGCGCGTTCCCGGTAGATGCAAGAACCAGTCGTGATTGCCGACCATGTACACCGTGCGAACGGCAACGGGCACGTCTTCGGCACCATACGCTGGCTGGCCGTTTTGAGTAGCTGCGGGGATGCGAATCGCGCCGTCCGTCGAGATTCCACGCAGGACCTCACCCGCCTCGCGATTCTGGAGCAAAATGTTGTCCACAATGCCACTGACCGTTTCCGCGACGCGCGGAGATTGCACGTCGTCCCAGGGGCGCACTTGCTGTCGAGCCCATTGCGTGGTCCGCACGAGATCGAGGATATCGCCTAACAGCACCACATCCAGTCGTTCGATGGGCTGATAGCGTCCGTCGGCACGCCAAGAGGCACGCCAAGCCGTCTCCTGCAGCCGATCCGCGAAAATCTGAAAGGCACCGGGGTCCACGGGCGAACCGGTCGTCTTATCGTTCAAGTGCAGGTCACTGACGATAACTAACATAGCTGCTACCCTCTGCGCACGTGTGAAAGCGGAGTTCTCGGATGATCCTCCTTATCGGCTACAGGATCTAACGAACATCAGGATTATTCGGGAAACGAGGGATGTCCGGTCGAGTCAGCTTTCCCGCCGTCGGGCTGCCCGAGATGCGTGAATGCGGTACGATGGTCGCGACTTCCGAATGTGTCCAGCGTGGCGTTGTCGGCCAAATTGTCCTGTCATTCACATCGATAGAGAGTCATCATGAGCGTCTCGTTACATCATCCCGGGCATCGTCCGCTGCGGATGGCCTTGATCGGTGGCGGCGGCCAGGCCTTCATCGGCCGCGTGCATGCGGTCGCCGCTCAGCTTGACCGCCGAGCGGAATTGGTCGCAGGAGCTTTGTCGTCGGATCCTGAACGATCCCGAGCTGCCGCCGATTCGTTCGGCATCGCACCCGAGCGAGCTTACGGATCCTACGACGAATTGTTGCGGGCCGAGTCCGCGTTGCCCGCCGATCAGCGAGTCCATTTCGTCAGCATCGCCACGCCCAACCACACGCACTTCGCGATCGCCAAAGCGGCTTTGGAGGCGGGGTTCCATGTCGTCTGTGACAAACCCATGACGACGCGCTGGGAAGACGCCGTCGAGCTAGCACGTCTGGTGCAAGAAACGGGTGCCGTGTTTGCCCTCACGCACAACTACACCGGCTATCCTCTAATTCGCCAAGCCCGGCAGATGATCGCCGACGGAGAGCTCGGCGAGATTCAAGCCGTGCGCGCTAACTATATCCAAGGTTGGTTGTGTGGGCTGCCGCCCAATGCACCGAACACCCGGGGCAAGTGGAAAATGGACCCGGAGCGAGCTGGATCGGGATCGTTGGGAGATGTGGGGACGCATGCTTTTAACTTGGTCTGCTACGTGAGTGGGCTGACTCCGCAAGCGGTCTCCGCGCACCTGAGGACGTATCAGCCGCAGCGGCAACTCGACGACTATGGTCACGTGATCGTACGCATGGGACCGGAACCGTTGGCACTCATAAATTTCAGCCAGACCACCCATGGCCGACTGAATGACTTGACGCTCGAAGTCGATGGTTCCCGAGCCTCGCTCGCGTGGCGGCAGGAAGAACCGAATCAGTTAATCGTCCGTCGCACAGGGCAAGCGACTCAGGTCTACGAACGCCAGCCGTCCGCCGACTATGTCAACGCGTCGGCCAGTGCGGCGTGTCGACTGCCCGGCGGCCATCCCGAGGGGTTCTTCGAGGCTTTTGCGAACGTCTACTGTGCCGCATTCGATGATATGATCCAGCGCGATCGAGGTGCGTCGGCCGAATCCGCGGCACCCTATCCGAATGTAAACGACGGTGTGGCAGGCGTCCGCTTTGTGCAGGCGTGTCTGGCCAGCAGCGAGGAACAGGGGACTTGGAAACCACTTTGCTAACGCGCCATCCACGTGGGCCGGTTCTCGTGGTGGAGGGGCAACTTTAGAATCAAGACCTTTGTTTGTGTGCGTAGACAGTCGGATGGGAAGACGCAAGTAAGCGGAATTCTGGAGACTTTGGGAAGATGCCGATTCGAGTCACTTGTCGCCACTGTGGCAAGCACTTTTCCGCTTGGGATGACCTGATTGGCAAGTCCGTCAAGTGCCCCAAGTGTCAGCAAGAGATGGTGATCCAGGCGGGCAACGAGGCCCTTGCCGGTGGTCCGCCTCCGGCCGCTCCCGTTTCGCGCGGTAGCGTGGCTCCTTCTCCGAAAAGTCCTCTTCCGCCGCCTCCGTCAATGCCACCAACACCGTCGAAAGGGCCAGTTGCCCCTCGGCGAGTCTCGTCGCCGCCAGCAACAACCCGGCCCGTCGCCGCGCGAAACGACGACCTGGATGATCGCGACGACCTGCCCTACGCCTGTCCTCACTGCCATCGTTCGATGCCGGCCGACGAGGATCTTTGTGATCACTGCGGTTACCACCGGATTTTGAAACGGCGGATCGATATCAGTGAAGGCATTCGTAAGGTCGATCAATCGGTTGGCTTCGAGCGATTGTTTCGAGGGCAACTGGTGGAAGCCGATTCCGCCGATGGAACCTTGCGGTTGATCAAGATCATCGGATTGTTTGGGGCGGCTGCGTTTCTGTTCGTCTGTCATCCTTGGTCGTGGCTTGTCGCCGTGGGTGTCGGGGTGGGACTATTTTTCTATTACCGCCAGCGACGCAACGCCGCACCTCCAGGCACCGCGGTCGACTCCGGTGATGACTCGCCGATCAATCAAGACGTCATTTCCAGCACAGCCTGGACCTGCGCACTGAATCTCCAACGCGTCGTTGGTTGGCGGGTCGCCGCGTGGCCCTTTCCCACGACGCGGGCCTTAACACTGCATGACGCCACGTTCACCGATCAGGATCTCGAACAGATCGAGGACTTGACGAGTTACGAAACGCTGGATTTGGAGGGAACTCAGATCAGCAACGCCGGGCTTTTGCAACTGGAACGTTTCAAGCAATTTCGCTTCCTCGTCTTCCGTCGCACTCAGGTCACGGCGTCCGGAGTCCGTCGTCTCCAGCAGGCACTTCCCACGACGTGCATCTGGTATTAGAGCCCCTGAGGTGGGCTCGCTTTCGGTGTACGCGTTCGGCCCAAGCGTCACCGACCCACTCTCCGTACCGGCCTACGGAGTAAGCGTGGTGGTGACACAAGCTGGATAGATGTATACGCCGTCGACGGCCAGCCCGCCAAAATCCTTACCACCAAAGCGGGTTGCCATCCGTCCCGGATATCGCCGATGAATTTCCAGCGCTGCTTGAGCCAACGCATCGCTGGTCGGGATCAGTTTCACTCGGAACGGATCGAGATAGGCACTGGCCATCTCGTCCGCTAGCCGCAAGACCTCTCCGTAGGCCACGTCCAGACTCTGGTCATTGATCTGTTCCGAAGCGATGTAGAGATACCATTGCCCTTCTTCACTGAGCTTGACCCAGAATGCGGCCTTAACCGGGAGGGACTTGTCCAGCCGGCGGACAAGTTCCGCGCCTGCGTCGGTCTCTTCAACTACCAGTGATTCTTGATCCATGTTAACACTCCGTTCGCATTATCGGTAACGGCTTGGTAGAGCCTCCGAGCTTGCGGCTCCGTCTTCTGCTGATAGCGAGCCCGCTCGCTCCAGTCCTTAACGTGTTGCCAGTTGATCCCCAGGGCCTGATTCGTCGCGGATGTCGTATCGCGTTCCAGTTGCAGTTTGAGACCGGCCAAGTCAAGTAGCTTGGTCAAATCATGCGTATATGCTTTCTCCACCACCGTTTTGTCGGGGAAGTCGTGCAGATTCGTCTTCTTCGCAATACACGCTTTCATCGCGAATTCGACAGCGTACCCGCTGACGTAGTACGCGCCCGACCATCGATCCGTTTTGAGAAGGGCCTCTGCGTCGAGAACCCGTTCATCGGCAAGCTGCTGCAAGTCGCTTCTATTCAATGCGATCGTTCTCCGATCAACACGCCTTCCGACTTCGTTGAATTAAGCCGCCATCGGCCCGCTCGAACCGCTTTGCGAATTTTATCCGCTGTCGGGGCCGCGTCGCAAGCTGCTCGTAACGCAGCACCAGGGGGCGCGAAGCTGGGCACACTGCACTCTTTCCTTGACCCGATAGGGCAACAGCAGCCACAATGCCAATTCGCGCTGAACCAGGACATCCCGCCTGTGCCTCCTAATCGGCCGCTACCACCCATACCGTAAAAGAGTCTTACTCGGCAGTCAGAGTTATGTTTGCGAACGTCTTGCTTGTCCCCGGCATCAACGAGCCATCGGGGTTCTCCAACAGTTGTTGCAGCTCCGCCAATTCCCACCCGGCACTTCCTGTACGTGTCAGCGGCGATCGAGATGGTACTCACGTCCGCTCCGCTTCGCTGCCGATCATCTGGAGCGCCCAATCGCAAGCTTCTCGAACCAGAGGCTCGCTGTCCCGCAATCCGAGTTCCAATGCATCGACGGATTCGATATGCCGTTGATTCCCCAGGATGATCGCCGCGTTGCGTAAAATTCCGCGACGCTTGCTGCGCCAGAGCGGCGTGCGGCGAAACCGCTCGCGAAACTCCGCGTCGGAAAGCGAGA
>JBGTHH010001009.1:0-1699 GCA_041746275.1 Pirellulaceae bacterium
GGGAAGTGACGGCGAGTCGCGTGAAGAAAGCTTCACGGTATGACGCCTTGACATCCACCCCCACCCTGCACAACGGATTGCATTTGTTGGAGGTCGAAGTCGGTCAAGGGCTTACGGCGTAGCGACCTGCCGCGTTGATTCGGGCAAACACATCGTTCAAGACCCAATGGAACAGGCACAGATGAATGCTCTCGACCATGCCCATGTCGTCGAGTGCCACATGCAAACCGTCGGCTTGGACCTGTTTAAGCTTGCCCCCGGCGTAACCGGTCAAACCGAACGTCGTCAAGCCATGGCGATTGGCCCAGTCCACGGCGTTCAGCACATTCGGGCTGTTGCCTGAACCGCTGATGGCGACGACCACATCCCCCGCTCCGCCGTAATTCATCAACTGCTGGACGAAGATCTGGTCGTAGGCTAAATCGTTGCCCACGGCCATCAGCCACCCGGCGTTGTCCGTCAGGCTCAATACTTTCAGCCGCTTTTTTGATTCGTCATACAGATCGCCCTCAAGCAACGTGCTCTTGCCCAAGTCCTCCGCCATGTGGCTGGCCGTCGTTCCCGAACCGCCGTTGCCAAAGATGAAGACAAAGTGTCCCGACTCCCACGCTTGGAAAATCAGATCGGCCCAACGCTGCAGGGCTTGTTGGTCGACCTTCTCCAGTTCGTCCCGCAGGCGTTGGAGGTAATCGTGCTGATCTAATGTGGCACCTAGCATCATGGACTCCGGCAGGTTTGGTTCAAAACTCGGATGAGGAACGCATCGCCTTCCACCTCACGAAGGCCGACATCATGGCAAAAAAAACGTCACGCGACCACCCTTGCTAGACCAACGAATTCGTTTATCCGGCGGCGGAATCGCTATACTAATGCCGTGTGGGAACGCGATTCGTCCTGTTCATCGAGGAGTTCCGTCATGGGACACGCAAGTTATCTCCGCGGCTGGCTCGCTTTGTGCTGCCTGTTCTGTAGCCAGACCGTGATCGCCCAGCAGTTCGAGCTGATTGTACCCGACTCGCAACTTCGCTCCCGGGCCGAATTGACGGGGAACACGCTGACCATCACCGACTCGCAGGGCGAATCGTTCACCTATGTGCGCGACCCTGAGCTCGATACACCGGCGGGCGACTACCTTGGATTTCGAGATCGTCGGACGGCCAAAGCCCTGCGATGGCCCGTTCGTGGCGAGGGTGCGTTTCATATCGGCACCGTTGCAGCGGGTCGCACGTCGTTTCGGGAAAGCCAAATGGTGATTCGACCGCTCGGCGCTCCGCAGGGTCGGATCGGCAATATACCCGGCCCACGTTCCACTAGCTTCCAGCACGTGGCGGCAAGCAACGCTCCGAACGGTGTGAGCCAAGTGGCCTATATTGATGACCGAGGGCAGTTGCAATTCGCCGCTTATCAGCGCGGCAATTGGGAGCACTTGCCAGGCAGGATGGATCGACCGTTGCTGCCGGGCGCGCCACTGGCTCTGCGATCCGACCCGGCGGCTCAGTACGCCGAAGCGTACACGATCGATCCGCATGGCAATTTGATTCTCGTCACAGGTGGCAATACGGTCACGGAGCTCGCGCTTCCAGAGTTCGTCCCCGGCGGACAGCTTGTTCTGAACCAAGCTCCGGCCCGTTCCACCCTGTACAGCGTGGCGGCGGATGGACGCTTGCCCGTCGTGCGGCTCGACACCCAGGATCTCGAT